>JAGBRF010000049.1 GCA_017632555.1 Alphaproteobacteria bacterium
AATTTGTCAAGCGCCAATTTACGTAATAACGGACGGTTCTTTGCGGCCGGTCAGTTTTTTCAATCGACTGATTTTAAGCGCTGCTTTGACCAACGGCGACAACATTTTTTGCGGATCTTTGTTCAACAAAGATTTGTCCTTTACCGTTCGATCAAAATAAATGCGAATGGTTGCGCCCTGCGTTCCGGTACCAGATATTCTGAAAATAATGCGTTCGCCGGTTTTAAAGAAAATACGAATGCCTTGATGGGCTGTTTTTTCTTTTGTTACGGGGTCAGTGTATGAAAATTCATCGGCTTTTTTAATGGTTAAATCATCAACAATTGTTCCTTTTAAAGTGGGTAACTTTTTAATCAATTCGTCCATCATTTGTTTGGCTTTGTCGGCTTCAACACCTTCAAAATCATAGCGCGAATAATAACAACGACCATATTCGGCCCAAAATTTTTCCACGACTTGTCGGACGGAAAGACCTGTTTTTGCCAAAATGTTCAGCCAAAACAAAATCGACCATAAACCGTCTTTTTCGCGGATATGATTTGATCCGGCGCCAAAGCTTTCTTCACCGCAAAAAACAATGCGATTATCGTCCATTAAAGAACCGAAAAATTTCCAACCGGTTGGCACTTCGTATGCGTCCCAACCTTTTGCTTTGGCAACCAAATCTATGGCTTTGCCGGTTGGCATAGAACGTGCCACACCCGATATTTTTCCCTTATAACCTTTGGTTAAATCAGCGTTGGCGGCCAAAATAGCAATTGAATCGCTGGGGTTTACAAAAAACTTTTTACCCAACACCATGTTGCGATCGCCGTCACCGTCTGATGCCGCGCCCATATCAGCGGCTTTATCGGAATACATAAAGTCCACCAAATCTTTTGCATAAGTCAAATTCGGGTCGGGGTGTCCACCACCAAAATCCGGTAAAGGTTTTCCGTTTTTAACGGTTCCTTTTTTTGCCCCCAACCGATTTTCAAAAATTTCTTTTGCATAAGGACCTGTCACGGCATGCAACGCATCATAACGCAATGTAAACCCGCTTTTAAACAGCGCTTTAATGGCTTTGAAGTCAAATAATTTTTCCATTAAATCAGCATAATTTTTAACTGGATCTATGATTTGGATTTTCGTTTTATCAACAGTCAATGTTTGAATTTTCGATAAATCAATATCGGCTATATCGGCAATTTTATATGAATCGATTTTCTTTGTTTCTTCATAGACGGCGTTTGTTAAACTTTCGGGAGCCGGTGCGCCGTTTTTACCATCAAACTTGATACCAAAGTCACCGTTTTTGCCGCCGGGATTGTGGCTGGCGCTTAAAATGATACCACCGTTTGTTTTGTTTTTGCGAATTTCAACGGAAGCTGCCGGCGTAGATAAATATCCGTTTTGCCCGACAATAATTTCTTTTGCTTTGCCGGCAATGGCCATTTTTAAAATAATTTGAATGGCTTTTTTATTATAGAATCGTCCGTCACCGCCCACAACCAAACGTTTGTTTTTAACGTCTATAACATTAAATAAAGATTGAATAAAATTTTGCAAATAATTCGGATTTTCCGTAAAGACCGTTGTTTTTTTGCGCAACCCCGATGTGCCGGGTTTTTGGTCTTGATACGGTTTTGTTGAAACGGTTTTGATGTCCATAAAAAAACTCCCTTAAATGTTTATAATCACATCATAGGGAGTTTTGCTTTAAATTTCAAATATTTTTTATAAAACGGAATTGGCCAAAGTTCTGACTTCCTGACGTGCCGCAATGTTTGACATTGACAAAGGCATGTGCAAACCGTTTTCGCGCAAATCCATCATTGTTAAACCCTTTAAGAACAATTCACGGAAAATAACACGTTCGGTAATGCCACCGGCAACTTTGAAATGAACGCGTTCGGACAAAGAGTTCAATAATTCTTCCATCGTTTGTTTGTTTTTGTTTTTGAACGGAGATAAACGGTTACGAGTGACAATCCAATTCAACGGTGCTTTTTTCATCAAATTTCTTTTTTGACGAACGGACCAAACACGTTCAGCATAATGGCTGGGTCCTTTAATGCGCATTGTTTGACCGTCCACAAAGCCCAAAACGTCCAAATCAACCAAACTGTCGTTGATTGGGGTGACCAAAGTATCGGCTTGGAACAAAGCTTCCAATGTCAAAGCGGTATCAGCACCCGGCGTATCCAAAACAATGATGTCGTAATCATTTCCCAAACGTTCCAATTGTGTGCGTAAAAACAAAATTTCATTGGAAACGTTTGCAATACGAATGTGATCCGGCATCGGTAATTCCAAATTATTCTTTTGAGCAAACGCACGGCGATTTTCCAAATATCTGGATAAAGTGCCTTGACGCCCGTCTAAATCCAAAGTGGCGACTTTTTTACCTTCACGTAACCATGTGACAATTAAATGCATGGCCAAAGTTGACTTTCCTGTTCCCCCTTTTTCATTCCCCAAAACAACAATTTTTGCTTTCATTTTTTGATACACCTTTAAAATACACGAAAAAACGGCGTTCAATATAATTGAAAAAACAGCTGTTGTCAAGCAAAATATAGACAAATTTTACAGGCAATAAAAAAAGCCCCGAAGGGCTTTTCTTTTTTTAACTTTTATGCGGACTATTTTGCCGATTTTTGCAAGTTTTCGATGTTTTTCTTCAAATCATCAGTTGCTTGTTGAATGCGGGTATTTGCCGCCGTAATGATAGCGTTTGTTTCTTCTTTCACGCGTTCAAATTTTTCTTGAGCTTCTTTTGCGTCATTTTGCGCTTTTTCGATTTGAGCTTGCGCATCGGCAATTCTTTTTTCCGATTCTTTTTTCACATCTTCAAAACGCTTTCTGGCGTCAACGATTTCTTTTTCAGCTCTTTCTTTTATCTTTTCTGTTTCTTTTTGATAAGAATCAATTTGTTTTTGATAAGCGGCTTTGTTTTCTTCTTTTACCGTAAAAGAAATCGGAGCATCTGCCGCAAAAGCCGGTGCGCCCAACAACAAACCCAAAGTCAATGTTAAAATTATTTTTTTCATTTTTTTTCTCCTATACTTTTACAAACAAAGGTTTACCTTGAATCATCTTTGCCATTTGAGCTTCAATCAAAGTGGACAAATTGATTTTACTGTCACGAATGACCATACGCATTTGGTCGGCTTCCATCGGGTCCGGGTTAGCAAAGCAATAACGCAAAGTCGGTGTCAATTTGCTTGTTCCCGTCAATTTTTGGTGGATAACACCCAAAATACCACGTGCCAGCAAGTCGGCCGCCAATTGTTCGTTCATACCGGATGCGGAAGCATATTTAATAACGGAATTCAAACCGTCTTCCAAGTTGTTGGCGTGAATAGTTGAAATAACCAAGTGTCCGGACGTTGCGGCACGCAAAAGTTCACTTGCCGTTTCGCCGGTACGAATTTCACCGACCAAGATATAACGCGGACGGCTACGCAAAGCAGAACGCAAGCCCAATTCCCAGTTGTTATTGACAACTTCCGTTTGTTTGCACAAACCCAAACCACCACGTTTGGAATGGTAAACACCGTCAAGTGGCATTTCGGGAGGATCTTCAACCGTATAAGCAAATCCGCCTTCGTTTTCCAAGAAGTATTTAAGCAAAGCGGTTGCGGTTGTTGTTTTACCCATACCGGTAGGACCGCATAACAATACCAAACCGGTTGCCTGATTTAATGACGTCAGGTATTTGACCAAAATTTCCGGCATTCCCAATTGGTAAACGCTTGGGACATCTTTTGGCATACGCCGTGCCGTATAGTGAATACCCGAAACGGATTTGATTCGTTCAATACGATAAAGTGATGTGCCGTAATGAATTGAATAGCTGGATGAACCTTGGAAACCTTCTTCCAACGCTTTGTGGAAATCCATCAAGTCATCCGCTTCAAAAACTTTCAAACCGAATTGTGATTTTTTATCGTGAACATAAGCCACTTTTTCCGGTGTAAAATACAAGTCGGAAAACCAAACGTCATCGATTCTTTGTCCCACTTCTTCTTTGGGTTTTTCCACAACTTGTGCGGTTGGACTTAAAGAATCATCTTCGGACATATTCAAAACCGGTTTTTCCAATGGTTCGGAAACAAAAGACGAATTCGCCGGTGCTTGTGGTACGGACGGAACCACCGGTTTTTCAACCAAGTCGGTTTCGCTTAACAATTCTGTTGCCGGTAAAAATTGCGGCGCTTTTGGTGTTTGGGGAGCGGGTGCCACTTGAGCTTCCGGTGCCTTTTTGGCATCATCTTTGCCATTTTGATTTTTAGGTGTAAAAAACATTTTTCCTCTCTTATATTTTTATAGTTTTTGTTAGTATGCGCCCTTTTTTATTAACATATTCTTAATGAAGTCACAGAAAACAACGAAAACATAAAAAATTAAACATACGACAACGATACCGCTACCGACCGGTAAATCAAATATGAAAGACAACCACAGCCCGACCGCCGATGAAATAATCGCTATCAATGTTGCAAAGAAAGCCATTTTTTCGGGCGTTTTTGACAATGGGCGTGCCGTCAGTGCCGGAATAACGAAAAAGGCCGGTGCCAACAAAGCCCCCATAAACTTTAACGCAACGGCGACAAAGAATCCCACCGCAACAAAGAAAATAAATTGAAACAAGTTTACGGGAATTTTTTGTGCTTTTGCCAAATCGGGACTGATGGCTATCAATATCCATTTTTTCCAACACAAAATCAACGTGATTCCCAAAACAACGTCCAACAATAAAATGTGAAGCAATTCATCGGGGCCGATAATTAAAATATCACCCAAAAAGGCGTGCATTAAAGCGGATTGACCTTGTCCGCCCGATAAAGAAAACAAAACAATCGCCAATGACATAGACGCTTGCATTAAAAAAGCCATAACCGTGTCCAATGTGTTTTGCTTGTTTTTTGTTAAAAACCACAAAAAGAAAGCCCATGCAACCGATAAAACAAACAAAGAAACATCTTCGTTTAATCCGGCCAAAGCACCGACAGCCAACCCCAACAATGCGCCATGTGATAAAGCATCACCCAAACACGCAACGCGATGCCATACCATTTGGCAACCGTATGCGCCGGACAGCAAAGCCGTTCCCAACAAGGCCAAGAAAGGATAAAGCATTATTTCGAACATGAGCAAACCTTTC
>JAGBRF010000050.1 GCA_017632555.1 Alphaproteobacteria bacterium
CTCCTTATTTCCGCGGGGCGGAAAATTCTTTCAGTTCGACCGGACAGGGTTCCAGATGCCAGATGTTATGTGCATATTCCTGAATGGACCGGTCGCTGGAAAATCCGCCCATGTTGGCAATGTTCATGACGCAGCGGCGGTTCCATTCCTTGGGCTGACGGTAAACCTCGCTCACGGACTGCTGCACCGAACAGTAGGATTCGAAATCCGCCGCGTTCATATAGGTGTCCGAATGCATCGAATCGAGCAGCGGACGGAAAATATCAGTCTCGCCCGGCGAGAAGAAATTGCTTTCGATCAGCTTCATGATCCGCTGGAGCGTTTCGCTGCGGGCGATGAAATCCGCGGGATTGTAACCGGAGGCGCGCAGCGCTTTGACCTCTTCCACGTTCATGCCGAAGATGAAGATATTGTCCGCGCCGACCGCGTCGTGGATCTCAACGTTGGCGCCGTCCATAGTGCCGATCGTGAGCGCGCCGTTCAGCGCAAATTTCATATTGCTGGTACCGGAGGCTTCAAAACCCGCAGTAGAAATTTGTTCACTCACATCGGCGGCCGGAATAATTAATTCTGCATTAGAAACCTTGTAATCCGGGATGAAAACGACTTTTAATTGATTTTTTAAACGCTTATCATTATTGATAATTTGAGCGATATTGTTAATAAACTTAATGGTCAATTTTGCAAAGTCATAACTGGGGGCAGCTTTTCCCCCAAAAATATAAACTTTTGGATATATGGGTTCAATCCCGTCTTCAATGAAACTTAAATATTGATGCATAATATGGAAAGCGTTCAAAAGTTGCCGTTTGTATTCATGAATCCGCTTTACTTGGCAATCAAAAATAGCATCAGGATTCAATTTTATTCCCATTGTTTGTTCAACGTAATGAGCCAATTTTTCCTTATTTTTATGCTGAATGGCGTTAATTTCTTTTAAAGCACCTTCATCTTTTACCAAAGGTTCCAATTTTTTTAATTCATCCAGCTTCGTAATCCATTTGGTTCCGATATGTTTTGTGATAAAATCAGCCAAATCCGAATCGGCTTGCAACAACCAACGACGAGGGGTTACACCGTTTGTCTTATTGTTGAATTTTTTAGGCCATAAATCATAAAAATCAGGAACTAATTTATGCTTCACTAATTCGGTGTGAATTTCAGCCACCCCATTCACGGAAAAGCTGCCTGTTATAGCTAAATTTGCCATGCGGATTTGCTTTTCTGCTCCTTCTTCAATCAAAGACATTCTTGCCACCTTGGCATTGTCATTCGGATATTTTTGACGGACCTGGTGCAATAACCATTCATTAATTTCATAAATTATCAGCAAATGTCTGGGAATCACTTTTTCAAATAAGGAAACAGGCCATTTTTCCAGCGCTTCTGGCAAGAGTGTATGATTCGTATAGGCCATACAACCGCGTGTAATTTTCCAAGCGCGGTCCCATTCCAGCCCATACACATCAACCAAAAGACGCATCAATTCGGCAATTGCTAATGTTGGATGTGTGTCATTTAATTGTAAGACTACTTTATTGGGAAGCTCATCAAAAGGAAGGTGTTCTTCTGAAAAACGCCGTAAAACGTCATTTAAGACACATGACACAAAGAAGTATTGTTGTATTAAGCGTAAAAATTTTCCTTGTGCGATATTGTCTGAGGGGTACAAAACTTTGGAAATCGTTTCCACTTTGATATTTTCTTCAACAGCGGCAACATATCCCCCCTTATTGAACAAATCTAAATTTAAA
>JAGBRF010000051.1 GCA_017632555.1 Alphaproteobacteria bacterium
GGCAGCTGTTTTTGTGGTTGTTCTCCGATGCCACTCGTCATAAACGGAATTTCCGAATATTTTAATTTGCCGGATCATGTCCGCCCTGTTGCCATAATTGTTTTGGGCTATCCACAAAACACACCTGCTCAACCGGAAGATCGCTTTAAGGAAAACAAAATCCATTGGGAGCTGTGGTAAGCTTAAAAATATTCTTGAAAAAGACTTATTTCGTGTTAAATTAAGCGCGAAAAAAAATGCCGGTGCGGGGCGTTCCGCACAAATTTTACTATGGAAGGATAATAAAAATGACAATTCGTGTCGGTATAAATGGATTCGGACGTATTGGGCGCTTGGTTTTCCGTGCCGCTCAAAAAAGAAATGATATCGAAATCGTAGGCATCAATGACCTTATAGACGTTGAATATATGGCTTATATGCTCCGTTATGACACAATCCACGGCCAATTTGACGGCAGTGTAGAAGTAAAAGACGGCAAACTCGTCGTCAATGGCAAAGCAATTCGCGTTACAGCCGAGAAAAATCCTGCAGATTTGAAATGGAACGAAGTCAGCGCAGATTATGTTGTTGAGTCAACTTGTCTTTTCTTAACCAAAGACAAAGCCCAAGCTCACATTGACGCCGGTGCAAAATATGTTGTTATGTCCGCCCCGTCAAAAGACGATACTCCGATGTTTGTTTGCGGAGTTAATACCGATTCTTATGTCAAAGGCACACAATTTGTTTCCAACGCATCTTGCACCACAAACTGCTTGGCTCCGATTGTAAAAGTTTTGAACGACGCTTTCGGTGTAGAAAATGGCTTAATGACAACCGTTCACGCCACCACCGCAACCCAAAAAACTGTTGATGGACCATCAATGAAAGATTGGCGCGGCGGACGTGCAGCAGCAGGAAACATCATCCCATCTTCAACCGGTGCAGCCAAAGCTGTCGGCAAAGTAATTCCATCTTTGAACGGCAAATTGACTGGTATGTCTTTCCGTGTTCCGACTTTGGATGTTTCTGTTGTTGACTTGACCGTCAACCTCAAAAAAGACACCACCTATGATGAAATTTGCGCTGCTATGAAAAAAGCTTCTGAAGGCGAACTCAAAGGAATTCTTGGTTATACCGAAGATGCCGTTGTTTCTTCAGACTTTATCGGTGATGCACGCACATCTATTTTTGATGCCAAAGCCGGCATTCAGTTAACACCGAACTTTGTCAAAGTTGTCAGCTGGTATGACAATGAATGGGGATATTCCAACAAAGTTTTGGACCTCATTGCTCACATGGCAAAAGTCAACGGATAATTTTTTACGTTTTGCAAAAAGCGGTTGGTTTTCCAGCCGCTTTTTATAATTTTTCATTTCAAAAGGATAAATATATGAATTACAAAACTATTGATGATTTAGGCAATCTGCAGGGAAAAGTCGCCATGTTGCGCGCTGACCTCAATGTGCCGATGGATGAAAATTTTAATGTCACCAACACTGCCCGCATTGACCGCACTGTTCCTACAATCAAAGAGCTTATGAACAAGGGCGCAAAGGTTGTTGTAATCTCTCACTTTGGCCGCCCCGAAGGCAAAGGCGATATGAAAAATTCTCTTTCTCACATTGTGCCTGAACTTCAAAAATCTTTAGGTAAAAAAGTTGTTTTTGTAGATGACTGCATTGGCGAAAAGGTTGCTTCCGCCGTTGCCAATATGAACAATGACGAGATTTTATTGCTCGAAAACCTGCGCTTTTATGATGAAGAAAAGAAAGGTGATGAAAATTTTGCCAAAGAATTAACTGCATCTGCAGACGTATATATTTCTGCAAGCTGTCGTTGGTCTGTAATACGGTGAATAGAGATAATATTATCTGGAAGCAGTTTGTCCATTTCAGTACTGGTTCCTACCAGTATGATCTGGTATTGCACATCCAATCGCTTTGCCAGTTCAATAAATACATCCAAACCTTTTTGTTTTCCCCACCCAAATGCCACGCCTAAGATCAATTTTTTATCTTCCCCAACACTATAAATCTCTCTGAAATTGCTTGTGATTGGTTTGAATA
>JAGBRF010000052.1 GCA_017632555.1 Alphaproteobacteria bacterium
AAAAATATATTTTTTCAAAAGTGCCATTGTATGCTCAATAAAAAAGTTCATAAATTAGTTGTTTTTTTCTTTCGATTCGTGTATGATAACACCGTTTATTAAAGTTATAATAAATACGCGTCTAAAAGTAAAACTTTTTTTATAAGTATTTTAGATGGCGGATGGCAAACAAAAAGATTATAAAGAAGTAAAGGGTACGATGTTTAAATTTTTGAAACATATATTTTCTTTAAAGACGAAAAAAGAAAGCCCTTTAACATTTCTTTTTTTCGGTGATGTTTTATCACCCTCAAACAATCAGAATTTTTTGGAGTTTTATAGATTATGTCAAAGAAGATGCTTATTGAAGCTACGCATGCGGAAGAAACGCGTGTTGTGGTTTTGGATGACTCACGTTTGGAAGAATTGGACGTTGAAACATCCACAAAGAAACAAATTAAAGGAAATATATATCTTGCAAAGGTTGTCCGTGTAGAACCGTCTTTGCAGGCGGCTTTTGTTGAATATGGCGGAAATCGCCATGGGTTTTTGGCTTTTAATGAAATCCACCCCGATTATTATCAAATCCCCACGGAAGATTTGGAAAAATTAAAAAAGGAAATGCAACAGGAAGCTGATGCTCAAAATCAGTCAAATGAACTTTCCGAAAATAACAACACTAAAACACGTGATGATGTAGAAACCGTCAGCGAATCGGATAACGATGATGTATTTTATCGTCCGCGCCGTTTTTCAATGCGTAAATACAGAATTCAGGAAGTTATTCATCACGGTCAAAAAATGTTGGTCCAAGTTACCAAAGAAGAACGCGGTAATAAAGGTGCCGCTATGACAACTTATTTATCTTTGGCGGGTCGTTACAGTGTTTTAATGCCAAAGAATGCAAACAGTGGTGGTGTTTCCAGAAAAATTGCCAACGCCGCCGATCGCAAACGTTTGAAAAAAATCGTTGAAAGCTTGCCGGTATTGGAAGGACAATCCGTTATTATCCGCACAGCCGGTAAAGAAAAAACAAAAGCAGAAATCAAACGCGATTTTGATTATTTGAACAAAACATGGGCCGACATTGTTGAAAAAACAATGCAATCCATTGCACCGGCTTTAATTCACGAAGAAGCCAATTTAATCAAGCGCACATTGCGTGATGCAATGACGGACGATATAGAAGAAGTTATCATTGAAGGCGAAGAAGCTTATAAGAACGCAAAGGCTTTCTTAAAGGTTTTAATGCCGCGTCAAGTCAAAAAAATCAAAGAATACAAAAAAGATATTCCTTTGTTCCAAGCTTACGATATCGAAAAGCAAATGGAAGAAATGTTGCAAAGAAACTTCAAATTGAAATCCGGCGGTTATTTGGTTATAGACCAAGCAGAAGCTTTGGTTGCTATCGATGTAAACTCCGGACGTGCAACACGTGAACGCAACATCGAAGAAACAGCTTTGAAAACAAACTTGGAAGCCGCCGATGAAGTGGCTCGTCAAATGCGTTTGCGCGATTTGGCCGGTTTGGTTGTGATTGACTTTATCGATATGGAAGAACCCAAAAATAACTATGCTGTTGAACGCAGAATGAAAGAAGCTTTGAAAAAAGATCGTGCCCGTATTCAAATGGGTCGTATCACGGGCTTTGGCTTGATGGAATTGTCCCGTCAACGTTTGCGTTCCAGCTTGCTTGAAACAGGGCACCATATTTGCCCGATGTGTCAAGGAACGGGTTTTGTTCGTTCTTCTCAATCTTGCGCTATGCACGTTTTGCATATTTTGGAAGAAACGGGACAACAACACAAAAACAACGCCATCAACATTACAGTTCCGTTGGAAGTTGCTTTGTATGTGTTGAACCATAAACGCGATTCGTTGGCTCAAATCGAAAATCGTTATGATGTTACAATTAAAGTCAGCGGTGATTCTTCCATGATTGCGCCAACCGATTACAGATTGGAATATAATCCGTTGCCTGTTCGTGAAAAGAAAGGATTTTTTGCCCGTACAATCGAATCTTTGTTGCCGAGTGGTAATAAGACCGAAACTGTTGCGCCCGCTCCTGTAAAAGCGGAAAACAAAGAAAAGAAAAAGGAAGAAGAATTAGTCCCCACGGCAAAAAAAGAGCAAGCACCGGAAAAACCAAAAAAATCAAAACGTCCGCCTAAAAAACGGGCAAAGAAAAATATGGCCGTAAAGGGTGAAGAAAAATTCAAAGTTGTTCACCAAGAAGCTATGGTTTTATACGATTCGCACGCTAACAGCGTTGTTTCTCAACCGCAAGAAAAAAGCGAAGTGGTCGCTGTTGAACCGGCAAAGACGCACGTAGAAGCCGTTGCAAAGCCAAAACGCGGTCGTAAGAAAGGTTCCGCAAAGGCAGCCAAAGAAACAACCCCGGCCCCCGCAAAACCGGCACCGGAAGCGGTTGAAAAGGTCGCTGAACCGGTAAGCGATGCGCCGACAACGGACGCACCCAAAAAAGGTTGGTGGAATAAATAATCTTTTAATTTTATAAAAAAGGCCCCGATGAAGAATTTTCTGATTCGGGGCTTTTTTGTTTCAGGGTTTAAAAAGAAAATCGGGTTCTTTGAAGATCAAAGAACCCGCAAAAGGGATGTTCATTATAGGGGGAGAAAAAATCCCTTTTAAAGCATGGATTTCAAATAAGGGAGAAACAATCCATGTTACAACATACTATATGTCGTATAGTAACGTATAATAACAGAAAAAATCTTTTTGTCAAGTGTTTTTATTAAAAAATTATTTCTTTTTCAAAAAGTCCACGATTTCTGCGACAATCCACTCGGGTGCAGAGGCCGCTGCGGTGATTGCAACTGTGTCCGGAAAGGACATTTTTTTCAAATCTTCCACCGTTTCAACCAATACAGAATCGGCACCGGCGCTTTTTGCAACCTCAACCAATCGATTCGCATTAGATGATTTTTTATCGCCGACAACCAAAATCAACCGATTCGTTTTGGCGGCTTCCTGGACGGC
>JAGBRF010000053.1 GCA_017632555.1 Alphaproteobacteria bacterium
CAGTTATAAAGGTTTAGGGTCGAGTGTTGAAAAATCAAGTTTTTTCACTCTCGGCCTAAACCAGTCTTTATGAGTAAACAAGGTTTCCGTCCCTTTGGCGGAGAAGAATTTTTTTAATATGGGGAACAGAACATGGCACAATCCTTGACGGACCGCAAGCGTATCAGAAAAAGTTTTGCTGAAATTAAAAGTGTAGCTGAATTACCAAACTTAATCGAAGTTCAAAAAACTTCCTATGTCGATTTTTTGCAAGCAAATGTAAAGCCGGAAGACAGAACGGATACAGGCTTACAAGAAGTTTTTAAGTCGATTTTTCCAATTCATGACTTTGCCGGTCGTGGCGATTTAGAGTTTGTTCGTTATGAATTAGACGAACCGAAGTATGACGTGGACGAATGTATTAAACGCAGTTTAACCTTTGCGGCACCTGTTCGTGCTACATTGCGTTTGGTCGTTTGGGATATTGATGAAGAAACCGGTGCACGTTCTATGCGTGACATCAAGGAACAAGACGTTTACATGGGCGATTTGCCGATGATGACACCGACAGGCACATTCATTGTCAATGGTACGGAACGTGTTGTTGTTTCACAAATGCACCGTTCTCCTGGTGTTTTCTTTGATCATGACCAAGGTAAAAATACTTCCGGTAAGTATTTGTTCTCTGCACGTATTATTCCTTACCGCGGTTCATGGTTGGATTTCGAATTTGATGCAAAAGATATGGTTTATGTTCGTATCGACAGACGGCGTAAGCTCCCCATTACGACGTTGTTGTATGCTTTGGACAGTGCCGAAACAGCCGAAAAACGTGCGAAGGCGGCCAGAAAGGGTAAAGAATTAAACTTTGCCGAAGTTACCGGTATGAGTAAAGAAGAAATCTTGTCCAGTTTCTATGCTATCAACACATTTACAAAAGATAAGAAAGGTTATAAAACAGCTTTCGATCCTGAAAAATTAAAGGGTTTGAAGCTTGATTTTGATTTGGTCAATGCCGAAGATAAGAAAGTTTTGGTTAAAGCCGGCGAAAAATTGTTGGCTGCAAAATTGAAAAAATTTGCAAAAGACGGCGTTAAAGAAATTTTGTTGCCGAAAGAAGATGTTATCGGTCGTTTTGTTGCTTCCGATATCATTGACGAAAGTACCGGTGAAATCATTGCCGAAGCCGGTGATGAAATTACTGCCGATACATTAGATGCTTTCGACAAAATGAAATTGAAATCATTTGATACATTGCACATTGATAACGTCAATGTCGGCGGTTATTTGCGCAATACATTGGAAGCAGACAGAAATTCTTGCCGTGAAGAAGCTTTGATTGATATTTACAAAGTTATGCGTCCGGGTGAACCGCCTACGGTTGAAACAGCTGATTATTTGTTCCGTCAAATGTTCTTTGATTTGGATCATTATGATTTGTCCGCTGTCGGTCGTGTAAAAATGAATGCTCGTTTGGGCTTTGATAAAGATAAAGTTCCAGATACAATTCGTATTTTACGTAAAGAAGATATTTTATCCATCGTTAAAATTTTGTTGGAATTGAAAGACGGCCGCGGTTCAGTTGATGATATCGATAACTTGGGTAACCGCCGTGTTCGTTGCGTTGGCGAATTGATGGAAAACCAATACAGAATCGGTTTGTTACGTATGGAACGTTCTATTCGTGAAAGAATGAGTTCTGTTGAAATCGATACAATTATGCCGCATGATTTAATCAATGCAAAACCATTGTCCAGTGCGGTTCGTGAATTCTTTGCGGGTTCTCAATTATCACAATTTATGGATCAAAACAACCCGTTGAGTGAAATTACACATAAACGCCGTTTGTCCGCTTTGGGACCTGGCGGTTTGACACGTGAACGCGCCGGATTTGAAGTCCGAGACGTACACCCGACACATTATGGTCGTATTTGTCCGATTGAAACACCGGAAGGTCAAAACATTGGTTTGATCAACTCTTTATCAACTTATGCACGTATCAACAAATACGGTTTCATTGAAAGTCCGTATCGTAAAGTTAAAAACTGCAAGATTACTGATGAAGTTGTTTATATGTCCGCAATGGAAGAAGCCGGCCACACAATTGCTCAGGCAAACGTTAAAGCAAAGAACGGCAAATTGGTCGATGATTTGATTCAATGCCGCCGTGACGGTGAAGTTTTAATGGTTCCGCCGGAAGAAGTCGATTATATGGACGTTTCTCCGCAACAATTGGTTTCTGTTGCTGCTGCTTTAATTCCGTTCTTGGAAAATGATGACGCTAACCGTGCTTTGATGGGTTCAAACATGCAACGTCAGGGTGTTCCTTTGTTGAACAATAAAGCGCCGTTAGTCGGAACGGGTATGGAATCTCCTGTTGCCCGCGATTCAGGTGCAACAATTTTGGCAAAGCGTGATGGTGTTGTTTCACAAGTCGATGCAACGCGTATTGTTGTAAAGGCAACCGGTGAAATTGACGCTTCACAATCTGCCGTTGATATTTATACATTACAAAAATTCCAACGTTCAAACCAAAGCACATGTATGACACAACGTCCTTTGGTTCGTGTCGGTGACATTGTTCGTAAAGGCGATATTATTGCTGACGGTCCTTGCACGGAATTGGGTGAATTGGCTTTGGGACGTAACGTTTTGGTGGCATTTATGCCGTGGAACGGATACAACTTCGAAGACTCAATTTTGATTTCAGAACGTATTGCTCGTGATGACGTCTTTACTTCCATTCACATCGATGAATTTGAAGTCATGGCACGTGATACAAAGTTGGGTGCGGAAGAAATTTCTCGTGATATTCCGAACGTTGGTGAAGAAGCTTTGAAACAATTGGATGAAACGGGTGTTGTTTACATCGGTGCTGAAGTTAAAGCTGGCGATATTTTGGTCGGTAAGGTGACACCGAAGGGTGAAACAGTTATGACACCGGAAGAAAAATTGTTGCGTACAATCTTTGGTGAAAAAGCCGCTGATGTTCGTGATACTTCTTTGCGTGTTCCGCCCGGAATTCAAGGAACTGTTGTTGACGTTCGCGTCTTTACACGTCGTGGATTGGATAAAGACGAACGTGCTTTGTCAATTGAACAAGCTGAAATTGATCGTTTGGCAAAAGACCGCGATGACGAACGCAAAATTTTACAAGCTTCTTTCGTAGAACGTGTAAAGAAAATTTTGGTCGGTCAAAAAGTCGTTTCCAGCGAACATTTGTCAAAAGGCACAGTTTTGAACGAAGACAATATGGCTAAATTGACAGCCGGTCCGTTGAAAAAAATCGTTGTTGCCAATGACGATGTCATGAAACAATTGGAACAAATGACAAAGACTTTGGACGAAGGCGAAAAAGCTTTGCAAGCACGTTTTGAAAACCGTGTTGAAAAAGCAAAACGCGGTGATGAAATGTTGCCGGGCGTATTAAAGACAATCAAGGTCTTTATTGCCGTTAAACGTAAGTTGCAACCGGGTGATAAGATGGCCGGTCGTCACGGAAACAAGGGTGTTGTTTCCCGCGTTTTACCAATTGAAGATATGCCTTATACAGAAGATGGTACACCAATGGATATCGTGTTGAACCCGTTGGGCGTTCCTTCTCGTATGAACGTGGGACAGGTCTTGGAAACACACTTAGGTTATGCTTGTCATGAATTAGGTGTTCAAATCGGTAAGATGTTGGATGAAGTTCGCAAGAATAATAAAACTGTTGCAGATTTGAAATCCAAAATGGAAGACATCTACGAAAAAGATGAATATAAGAAAGAAATTGAGGCTATGTCTGATACAGAAGCGTTGGAATTGGCAGATAACTTAAAAGATGGTGTTCCAATTGCAACTCCTGTTTTCGATGGTGCTAAAATGGATGACATCAACAGAATGCTTGAAAAAGCTGGTTGTCCGACATCCGGTCAAGTTACATTGTATGATGGTTTAACAGGTGAACCTTTTGATCGTAAGGTGACAATCGGATATATGTATATGTTGAAGTTGCACCA
>JAGBRF010000054.1 GCA_017632555.1 Alphaproteobacteria bacterium
AACTATTAAATAAAAGGATAGAAAATGCCAAAAATAAAAACAAAATCTGCCGTCAAAAATCGGTTCACATTAACATCCAGCGGCAAAATCAAAAGAACAACGGCTTATAAGCGCCATTGCCTTGCATGTAAAACAACCAAAATGAAAAGACAAGCCAGAGGAGGACGTATCTTGGATACGACCAACACAAAGACTGTCGAACGTTTTATGAATGGATAGGAGATAGAAAATGGCTCGTGTAAAAAGAGGCGTTGTTGCACACGCAAAACATAAAAAAATATTGGATATGGCAAAAGGCTATCGCGGCCGTAATTCCAAGGTTTTTACAATTGCAAAAGAAAAAGTTGAAAAAGGTTTGCAATATGCTTACCGCGATCGTAAAGCAAAAAAACGGAACTTCCGTTCTTTGTGGATTGCTCGTATCAACGCAGGTGTTCGTGCAGAAGGTTTGACATATTCCCGATTTATGAACGGGCTGAGTCAAGCCAACATCAATCTGGACCGTAAAGTCTTGGCTGATATCGCTATGAACGATGCTGCTGCTTTTGCCGGATTGATTGAAAAAGCCAAAGCGGCTTTGAAATAATCATTTCGAAAAGAAATTTAAAAAGGTCGCTTGCAAAAGCGGCCTTTTTTGTATATGATAGGCCATCTTTTATAAAATTATGAGGAAATCAAATGGATAACATTGAAAATTTAACAGCTGAAATCTTGGGGCAAATTGAAAAAGCCTCTGATTTGAATACGTTGGAAGAAATCCGCGTATCTGCTTTGGGTAAAAAAGGTCGCCTGACCGAACAAATGAAAACTTTGGGCACAATGAGCCCCGAAGAACGTAAAACAGCCGGACAAGCTTTGAATGTCGCAAAGGATAAAATCGCCGGCGCAATCGATACAAAAAAAGTGGCATTGGAAAAAGCCGAAATGGATAAACGTTTGGCAAGTGAAACCATCGATGTTTCTATGCCGATTCGTCCATCACAACAAGGTCGCATTCACCCTGTATCACAAGTTATGGAAGAAATGTTGACTATCTTTGCTCAAATGGGCTTTGATTTGGCCGAAGGTCCGGATATCGAAGATGATTGGCATTGTTTTGAAGCTTTGAATTTCCCCAAAAATCACCCTGCCCGTCAAATGCAAGCAACATTCTTTATGGGTAACGATAACGTTTTGCGTACACACACTTCCCCTGTTCAAATTCGAACAATGGAAAATAAAAAACCACCTATTCGAATTGTTGCTCCGGGTCGAACTTATCGTTGCGATTACGATATGACACATACACCGATGTTCCACCAAATTGAAGGATTGGTTGTTGATAAAGCCACGAACATGGGACATTTAAAAGGTTGCTTATTGGAATTTATGAAAAAGTTTTTTGAAACGGACGATGTTTCTTTGCGTTTCCGTCCGTCCTTCTTCCCGTTCACAGAACCATCTGCCGAATGTGATGTCGGTTGTTCCCGTGAAAATGGCGAATTCAAAATTGAATCCGGTAAAGGTTGGATTGAATTATTGGGTTGCGGTATGGTTCACCCGAACGTTTTAAGAAATTGCGGTTTAGACCCCGATGAATATCAAGGCTTTGCCTTTGGTTGCGGTATCGACCGTTTTGCTATGTTAAAATACGGCATTCCGGATTTACGTTCATTCTTTGAAGCGGATATGCGTTGGATGAAACATTACGGCTTCTTGCCTTTGGATGTTCCGACAGTTACAAGTGGTTTAAGTTTCAATGCAGGAGTTAAAAAATGAAATTTTCGTTGTCTTGGTTAAAAGATTATTTGGATACAAATGCCAGTGTTGAAGAAATTTCCGATACATTGACTAAAATCGGTTTGGAAGTGGAAGATGTTATTGACAATGCTTCTGCATTACAGGGATTTATTATCGGTGAAATTAAAACCGTTGAAAAGCATCCGAACGCAGATAAGCTTCATTTATTGTCCGTTTGGACGGGTAAAGAAGCCCTGCAAATCGTTTGCGGTGCACCCAATTGCCGTGTTGGTATGAAAAGCGTTTTGGCTTTGCCGGGCGTGATGATTCCAAAGTATGGCGAAAAGTTGGAAAAAGGTGTTATCCGCGGCGTTGAAAGTTGCGGTATGATGTGTGCGGAAGATGAACTTTGCTTGGGTTCCGACCACACCGGTATTATCGATTTAAAGACAGATGCACCGGCCGGAACGCCGTTCGTTGATGTATTAAAACCTGATGTTGTTTTTGACGTCAATGTTACACCGAACCGTGGCGATTGCTTTGGCGTAAATGGTATTGCACGTGATTTGGCTGCTGCCGGTTTGGGAACGTTAAAGAAAACTGATGCGGCCCCGATTGACGGTAATTTTGACAGCCCTGTTTCAGTTACGACCGAAACGCCGGATTGTCCTTTGTTCACCATCCGTTATATCAAAGGCGTAAAAAATGTCGAAAGTCCGGATTGGTTAAAGAAAAAATTGGTTTCTGTCGGATTACGTCCGATTTCCGCTTTGGTGGATATTACCAATTATTTCAATATCGGCGAAGATCACCCTTTACACGTTTTTGATGCGGATAAATTGACTGGCAACTTGACAGTTCGCAGTGCAAAAGAAGGCGAAACATTAGATGCTTTGGATGAAAAAGTTTATACTTTGCATGAAAATATGGTTGTCGTTGCCGACCAAAAAGGTCCGCAATCCATCGCCGGTATTATGGGTGGTACACCAACGGGCGTTGATGAAAACACCGTCAATGTTGTATTGGAAGCGGCTTATTTTAATCCGATGTCCATTGCAACAACGGCTCGTCAATTAAACGC
>JAGBRF010000055.1 GCA_017632555.1 Alphaproteobacteria bacterium
GGCATTTGTAATTTCCACGCCACCACACCCCCGGCAATCAAACCAATAGCAGAACAAATAGCATAAGCTAACATATATTACTCTTTAATGGCTACCAATCATTATAAGACAAGTCATAAATAATAAGAACGGGATGGCCACTATAATTCCTAAGATAACCAAAAACACAATTCCCACTATTTCCCAAACCGAGCGCGGTTTTTTTGCCGGTTTTGGGGTAGGGGCCAGCGAAGGTGGCGTAACAGCCTGCAAATGTTCTTTATTTTCTGTCCTGATTATTTTCCCTTTCAAAGTATTATGCACACAAAACGGAATTACTCTTCCATGGCCTACACTTACGCCTGTGCAACATTTTTGGGCACGTTGCCAATCAAAAGTGTCCGCGTCCATAAAATTCTTTACAATAATGCGCACAATTTTCATATCTTTATGGACCGACCCGTTTCCTTGGGCGAATTCTTGCAATTTTTCCAACATAAAATTGTCACCCAGCACTTTCCCCACAAAACATTTGCAAACGTTTTTTTGCATATAGTCTAAAATCGTTTTATCAAACGCAATGCGGTTGGAAAGTTGCGCCTTACATTTGGAATAATCGATGTAATCTCCCAAGGAATATACTTTATCTCCTTGGCAAAACAAAAAGCCCAAACTGGTACAGTTTTCGTGCGAACACGGCAGCGGAATTAAATCCTTATACTTCATATATCCACTGTTAGAGATCGCGAGCAAAATATCCTCTTGCATAACGGACGGAATCTTCGTTCCAACGGCACTACCTACTTTAGTTAAACGTTGAAACGTAATGCCGGAGATATTTTTAAAATCTACCGCTAGTTTCAAAATAGCCGGAATTTCCTTTAAGTTCCCTTGATAAACGGTAACCGCCAGGCAAACTTTAATATCGGCCGAGAAAAGCCGAAGCAAAATCTCCCGTTTTTGTGCGAGGAGTTGTTGACCGCGAAGCGTTTGATAAACTTCGTCATCAAAACCATCAAACTGCAAATAAATTTCTACCCGGTCTTTATGTTTTTGGATAAAGTTAAACAGCCCCCTATCGGTTAGTAAATTAAGCCCATTGGTGTTAATTAAAATACGCCCGATGTCCGCTTGCAATGCCTCTTGCAAAATATCTTTAAATCGCGGATGTAACAAACACTCTCCGCCGCTAATTTGCAGTACGTCCAAGTGGCCTTGTTCCACGGTAAGTAATGTTTGTAACCGGGCTTTAAATTCATCCACAGAAATATGCTCAGAAGATTTCTTGCCGAAGTAACAGATAGGGCACGCCAAATTACACGCTTCCGTAATTTCAATGAGTCCCGTACAAATATGTTGTTTATGTGCGTCGCACCAACCGCAATCCGGGCCGCAATTACCATGAAACGCCGTAATTGCCTGAAACGGTTTCCCTTCCACATCATACGTTTTATCAAAAAAGCGCTCGGCATCTTTAGCAACCTGCACGGAGAATGAGCCGTGTTCGGGGCAGTTTTTTTCCAACCATACCTCACTTCCCCGTTGTACCTTTACAGCGGGAATTGTTTTTAAACATACGGGGCATAACGCATTTGTTTCTTGTTTCATAATGAATAATCCTAATTGTTTAATGCCATCTCTTTTAATTTTACATAATCGACTTTGCCTGTACCCATCAGCGGAATTTCTTCCACTACACGAATGGTTTTGGGTACGGCCAGTTCACTAAGGCCTTTCTCTTTGAAATCGGCAAGCAAGGATCCGCGTTCGGCCGTCGGTTCCGTGGTAAACAGTACCAACTGTTCACCTTTTTTCTCATCGGGGATGTTTACTACCGCGTGCATTTTGTTAGGCCACAGCGTATTAATTTCTGTTTCTACAGCGGTAAGAGAAATCATCTCGCCCGCAATTTTGGCAAATCGTTTAGCACGGCCTAAAATAAACACAAAACCA
>JAGBRF010000001.1 GCA_017632555.1 Alphaproteobacteria bacterium
ACCATTTCAGTAATCGGGTGTTCCACTTGCAAACGCGTATTCATCTCCAAAAAGTAAAATTTACCCTCTTCGAATAAAAATTCCAAAGTTCCGGCATTTGAATAGCCTGCTTTTTCAACAAATGTACGCGCCATTTCAAACAATTCTTCTCTTTGCTGACGGTTCAAAGCCGGCGAAGGCGTTTCTTCCAAAATCTTTTGATTATTACGTTGCAAAGAACAATCACGTTCACCCAAACAAACAACGTGATTGTAATTGTCTGCCAAAATTTGAACTTCTATATGGCGGGGATTTTGTAAATACTTTTCAACAAAAACCGTATCATCACCAAATGCCGCTTTGGCTTCTTTTTGTGCCAAAACAAAGGCGCTTTCCAATTCTTCACGGGAAAAAGCAACTTTCATACCCTTTCCGCCACCGCCGTTTGCCGCCTTTACCAAAACGGGATAGCCAATCTTATCGGCAACAATCATTGCCGCATCTAAATTGGAAATAGAACCTTCCGATCCCGGCAAAATAGGCAAACCGGCCCTTTTAGCCGTTTCCCGTGCTTCCACTTTGTTTCCCATTTTACGTATCATGGAAGATTTCGGACCGATAAAGGTCAATCCGTGCGCTTCCACCATTTCGGCAAAATCCGCATTTTCGGACAAAAATCCGTATCCAGGGTGAATAGCATCTGCACCGGAAATCAAAGCCGCACTGATAATCGCCGCTTTGTTCAAATATGAATCACGTGCCGGAGCCGGACCGATACAAATGGCTTCATCGGCCAAACGAACGTGCATAGCGTCCGCATCTGCCGTTGAATGAACAGCCACGGTCTTAATCCCGATTTCTTTACAGGCACGATGTATCCGTAAAGCGATTTCACCACGATTTGCTATCAGTACTTTTTCAAACATATTTACTCTATCACAAATAAAGGTTCGTTAAATTCAACCGGATCCCCTGATTGAACCAAAATTTTCTTTATGCGTCCGGCCTTTGTCGCTTTTACCGGATTAAATGTCTTCATCGCTTCAATCAAGCACAATGTTTGGCCGACACCGACCATATCGCCTTCTTGAACAAAAGCAGGAGCGGACGGTTCTGATGCCAAATAAACAACACCAACCATCGGGGATTTGATTTGATTTTCTTTGTCACTGTCAGAAGATGCCCTTTCCACAGGCGCTTGTGCAACAACAGTCGCCGCCTTTACAACGGGAACTTTTGCTTCTTCTTCGAAATTTGCCACAACACGAATACGGACGTTTTCCGCCTCATATTCGATTTCGCGCAAATTGTTTTTGTGCAACAGTTCGGATAAATCCGTAATCGCTTTTTTATTTATATCTTCCATAAAACAATCCTTTTCTTGTTATTTTAGGTAGAGTATATCACGCATCTTTTAAAAGGCAATTCAACTTTTGTAACAAAATTGTTAAATTTTGCTTGTGATAAAAGCCAAAAATCCTTATACTGACGAACATAAGGACATAAAATGCAGCAAGATATTTTACTTTCGAATGCTATTCAACTTTACGCTTCCGGGCAATTTGACGAAGCGGAAAAGATGTTCCGTCAAATTTTAGATTTGAACCCCGTACATGGGCAAGCGCTTTATTTTTTGGGTATTATTGCCCTGTCCAAAGGTGTTATGGATGAAGCTTGTCGTCTGCTTTACAATGCCTGTTTGTCGGATCCGAAGAATAAAGATTATTCCTATTCGCTGGCCGTGGCTTTGCAAGAAAGCGGGAAATTTGATGAGGCGCTTCATCGATACGAAGAAATTGCCGATATGCCGGAAGCCCAAAATAATATGGGAAATATCCGCCGACAAAAAGGTGAGTTGGAAAAAGCTCGTACCGCTTTTGATAAAGCAATCGAAATCAAC
>JAGBRF010000056.1 GCA_017632555.1 Alphaproteobacteria bacterium
TGAATTGTGGTAAACGGGCATTTTCACATTGAACCTAAAACTCATCACAAGAGCCTTTATAACTTAGCTTTCATCGCCTCATTTCAGGCACGAAAAAAGCCCGTTTGAAACGGGCTGAATCTTAAATTGGTGGAGGTAAGCGGGATCGAACCGCTGACCTTTTGAATGCCATTCAAACGCTCTACCAACTGAGCTATACCCCCAAAGGTCAAGCACAAATATACACGGATTCGATTTTATTTGCAAGTAAAATCTTTTCAAAATAAAAAGGGGCATATTGATTTATGCCCCTTCTTACATCGTTATTGTTATTTAAATAACTTTAACAAATTGAATTTTGCTGCTTTTGACAAGAAAACTTTTCCGCAGTACGGACATTCCGTAAAGTTTGCGGATAATTTCTTTGCTACATACCAAGCGGCGACAATCGGGATCAATAAAATGATGAATATCAAAGCATTGAAACCCCATGAAATCCATTTGAAATATTTATCCAAGAAAGGAAGGAACTTTCTGAAGATACCGGTTGAACCTTTTGCCAAATCATTATAAATAGTGGCGGTTGCTTTACGTTCTTCTTCTGTTTTCCATCCGAAGTATTGGTTGGTAAATGCTTTGAAACTTCCTTCTGTCAATCCCAATTGTTTGCGCAATTGTTCGTCAACAAAAGTATTGATTTCTTTTTTCAACATTGCCTGAATGTCGGATTCCAATAAAGCACGCGTTTTTGTAGTAATTTCTTTGATTTGAGCATTTACTTTATCAACTTGTTGTTGCAACTTGTTTGTGGTGTCTTGAACTTTATCCATTCCCTTTACACCCAACTTTGATAAAGCGGTTGTTGCTTGGTTGACCGTTTGAGTCGCTTCATTTACTTTATCCAACTTGATTTCCGGAATTTCGATTTTGGACGTATATTTTGAAATATCCACTTTGGACATCAACTTGTCCGATAAATCTTTGTATTGTTCCATCAATACGTTGTTGGCTTCATAGACACCCCGTACAACTGCATATTCTTTGATGACGACATCTTTTGTTATGGTGATGTATAAAATCGGAGCCATAACTACGATTATCCAAACTAATGTGAAAATTTTTGCGATTCTTTTTGGCGTAGATTTTTGCTTTAAAATCTTATATTCTTCGCCGGTTGTTGCTGTTTTTGCCATTTTAAACTCCTTTCAGTTTCTTCGGTGATTATACATTTTAAAAAATTTTTTTCAAGCATTGTTTTAATTTACTTGCAAAGAAAGTTCGAACCATCTATTATCTTAATATAAAAACCGATGCGAATTTTGAAAGGGAGAAAATGCCAAAAAAGGAATTAAAGAAAAAGCCGGTTGGGAAAATCGCTTCTGTGGCTGATTTGGAAGCGTTGATTGACCGCGTACATTCGGCGCAAAATCAATTTGCGAACTTTTCGGAACAAAAAGTAAATGCTATTTTTAAAGCGGCGGCAACTGCGGCGGACAAAGCACGTATAGATTTGGCGGAATTGGCTGTCGAAGAAACGGGAATGGGCGTTGTTGAAGATAAAGTCATCAAAAATCACTTTGCGGCCGAATATATTTACAATAAGCACAAAAACAAAAAAACGTGCGGTATTATTTCGGTTGATAAAGCAAACGGGACAAAGATTGTGGCGGCTCCGTTGGGTGTGATTGCCGGTGTTGTTCCGACAACAAATCCGACTTCTACGGCAATTTTTAAATCTTTGATTTGCTTAAAAACACGTAACGGGATTATTTTTTCACCGCACCCAAGGGCGAAAAAATCAACAATTGCGGCAGCAAAGATTGTATTGGATGCTGCGGTAAAAGCCGGCGCACCAAAGGACATTATCGGTTGGATAGATGAACCGTCTGTGGAAATGTCCCAAACATTGATGACGCACCCGAAAATTCAGGCAATTTTAGCAACGGGGGGGCCGGGAATGGTCAAGGCGGCTTATTCTTCCGGAAAGCCGGCTTTGGGTGTCGGTCCCGGTAACACGCCGGCAATTATCGATGAAACGGCGGATATTCAAATGGCGGTTTCTTCCATATTGATGTCAAAAACTTTTGATAATGGTATGATTTGTGCGTCCGAACAATCCGTTATTGTTGTGGACAGTGTTTACAAAGATGTGAAAAAAGAATTTGCTTATCGTGGTGCATACGTGTTGAACGCAAAGCAAATGGCTGATTTGGGAAAAATTCTTATAACACCAAAGGGTGTAAATGCCGCCATTGTCGGACAACCGGCTTATAAGATAGCTGAATTGGCGGGCTTTAAAGTTCCGAAAGATACAAAAATTTTGCTGGCAGAACAAACGGATTATACGGCAAAAAATCCTTATGCTTATGAAAAATTATCGCCGATTTTGACAATGTACAAAGCAAAAGATTTTAAGGAAGCAACCGATATCGCATTGGCTTTGGTTCATTTGGGCGGTATGGGACATACGTCCGTTTTATACACCGATGAACGTGTGCAAGACAGAATAGATTTTTATGCAAACAAAATGCCAACAGGTCGTATTTTAATCAACAGTCCTTCTTCCCAAGGCGGAATAGGGGATTTGTATAATTTCAGATTGGAACCGTCTTTAACTTTGGGATGCGGTTCTTGGGGTGAAAATTCGGTCAGCGAAAATGTTGGCGTTAAACATTTACTCAATTATAAGACAGTTGCGGAAAGGAGAGAAAATATGTTGTGGTATAAAGTCCCGCCGAAAATTTATTTCAAACGTGGTTCAACGGATTTGGCTTTGCGTGAATTTGAAGGCAAAAAGCGTGCCTTTATCGTCACCGACAGATTTTTATTCGATTCCGGTGCTGTACGGACAATTACAGATGTATTGGAAGAAATTGACACGGATTATCAAATTTTCTTTGATGTTAAACCGGATCCGACTTTATCAAATGCCGAATTGGCTTTGACAATGGTGCGTTCATATCAACCGGATTTGATTATTGCGTTGGGTGGCGGTTCGCCAATGGACGTTGCAAAAATTATTTGGTTGATGTATGAACAACCGAACACAAATTTTGATGATATTTCTATGCGCTTTATGGATATCAGAAAGCGGATTTGTTCTATTCCGGATTTAGGCGAAAAAGCAAAATTGGTTTGTATTCCGACTACATCGGGAACGGGTTCGGAAGTAACGCCTTTTTCCGTTATCACAGATGATAAAACGCATGTTAAATATGCGATTGCGGATTATGCTTTGACGCCGACAATGGCAATTATCGATCCGAATTTTGTGGATAATATGCCAAAGGGGTTGACTGCCGCCGGTGGTATAGATGCTTTGGTTCATGCACTGGAAGCGTATGTTTCCGTCATGGCAACAAACTTTACCAATTCTTCAGCGTTGGAAGCAACAAAACAAATTTTCCGTTATTTGCCACGCGCTTATAAAAACGGAGCCGCAGATCCTTTGGCGCGTGAAAAAGTGCATTATGCCGCAACGATTGCCGGTATGGCATTTGCAAATGCGTTCTTGGGATTGTGTCATTCAATGGCGCACAAATTGGGGGCTATGTATAACATTCCGCATGGTATAGCAAATGCGTTATTGATTTGCCAAGTTATTCGTTATAATGCTACCGATTGCCCGAAAAAACAGGGGATTTTTCCGCAATATAAAGCACCGGAAGCCAAAAAACGTTATGCCCAAATCGCACATACTTTGTATTTGGCGGACGATAAAGTTTCAGATGATGAAAAAGTCGAATTGTTATTAAAAGCCATTGCAAAATTGAAAAAAGATTTGGATATTCCGAAGTCAATTAAAGCTTATGGTATAGATGAAAAAACGTTTATGAACAATTTGGATAAGTTGGCGCGTTTGGCCTTTGATGATCAATGCACGGGCGCAAATCCGGTTTATCCGATGATAGAAGAGATTAAACAAATTTATATTGATGCCTACAAGGGAAAATTCTAAAAACATAAAAAATCGCCGGCCTTAAAAAAGCCGGCGGTTTGTTTTCTTTATCTTGTTTTTGATTGATGTAATGTGAAAGAAAGCGCCGGGACTTCGCGAGAACCGTCCAGTTCGTTGAAAAATTCACGACTGCATAAAATCGGATTTTCAATCTTCAAATAAGCGTAATTGTAAGCTTGATTTTCAAATTCCAACAAGTTTTTGAAAACTTCTTGTCCTTTCGCAGTTGCTTTTTGTGTTCCGACCATGCAAGAATCACAGACGGCCGCCGCTTTCTCAACATAGCTGATTTTCTTTGCGGTTGTCCAAAGGGGTTCCCATTCACCTTTATCATTTTTCTTTAACATAAAAACGTCAACGCAATCGATTGTGTTGGCAATTTGGTCGGCCATTTTAAGCATTTTGGCTTCCATACTCATTTTTTCGGCATGTTCAGTTTGCCATTTTCTTTTGTTTTCGTCTTTTTCTTCTTTTGTTTTACCTTCAAATCCTTCGGGCGGATTAGATAATTCTTGAACCAAAAAAGCCGTTTTCTTTGCGGCATCTTCGCCCATTAAAGGTATCAAAGCTTCTGCCAACTTTTCTTTTGTATTCAATTCGGTGTCTTCGATGGCATCGTGTGCCAATGCGGCCGCCAACATAGGCGTATATTTTTCATCTTTCAAAACTTCTTTTGGCTCACCCAAAGCATTTGCAACAATTTCCATGGCTCTGAACGGGTGGGTTACATATTCCGGATGTTCGGATTTTTTATCTAAACCTTTACGTAATTGTCTGGCATGGGCTTTGCATACCAAGTTCCATATTTGTGATAATACTTTATTTTCTTTTATATCATTGACGGTCAATTGAGTGTACATACTATACTCCTTACATTAAAAAACTCACTGTTTCAGTATAGCATAATATCGTATTTTGTCAAGGAAAAATAAGACAAACCTATTTTGTTGTATTTATCCATACGCCACGTTCAATGTGTCCGTCAACAATACCGTCCGGAACTCTTTGTCCGCCCATTTCGTTCATAACAGATGTCATAGCTTTATCAGAAGCAATATTTTGTGAATTACAAAACAGCAAAGCCTTTTCCATGCCCAAATTATCATGACACCATTTTAAAGCCAACTTTAATCCGGCTTTAACATAACCCTTTCGTCTTTGTGAAGGAATAATCTGGTAAGCAATATTGCCACCTTGCTTCATTAAAAAATCGTTTAAGTGATGTCGAATATTATAGAAACCGATAAAAACATCGTCATCAAACAAAAATAAAGTCGTATCAGGAACCCAACCTTGCGGTTGTTTTTCACCTTTGCGTTCTTTCAAATATTCCAAGCATCCTTTGAAATCCTTTTCCATAAAGTCAATCAGTATGCCGGATTGACGAATATCATAAGGGGTCGGATTTTCTTTTATTTCCAATAGTCCGGGTTTGATTTTTTCAAAATCTTTTTCTAGCAGTTCGGTCAGTTTTAACATTTCAATTCCTCCCAATATCAATGTAAACAAATTTTATTTCAGCTGTCAAATAAATTTTTATGCAAGGGGTTGAAATTCGGGGAATATATTCCTATGTATAAAAACAGAAAGGGAAAAATCATGAATAACGAAATTTTAACAGACAGAAGTCAAGGTTTTATTCAATCGGCTCAATCATTGGCAGTGCGTCATTCGAACCAATTTTTGATGCCGGAACATTTATTATCGGTTATGTTGGACGATAAAGAAGGTATGGCATCTTCTTTATTGGCTCAATCGGGGGCTGATGTTGCCTCTATTCGCCGTCAAGTTGAAGACGATGTGGACAATTTGCCGCAAGTGCAGGGCAGTTCCGTTCAAGTTTCCGCTTCACAAAGTTTTATGAAGGTGTTGGACAGCGCAGAACAAATTGCTAAAAAGGCAAAAGATGCGTATATAACGGTGGAACGTTTGTTGCAAGCTTTGTTAGCTTACAAATCCTATGGTGTTGA
Organism: Alphaproteobacteria bacterium; assembly: GCA_017632555.1. Next base: position 5,908 of record JAGBRF010000056.1, read on the forward strand.
TGTGCACCGTTTGAATCAAGTCATCAATGATATGCGACAAGGACGGACGGCGGAAACACCGACAGCAGAAGACAGCTTTGATGCCTTGAAAAAGTATGCTATGGATTATACCGAACGGGCAACACA
>JAGBRF010000057.1 GCA_017632555.1 Alphaproteobacteria bacterium
ATATCTCCTTTTTTCATTGCTGTTTTCAAAAAACTTGAAAATAATAAAAAAATATGCTATGGTAGTTCATGTACAAGCGAGGAAAAATGTCCAAAGACAATAAAAAGAACGCACCCAAAAAAGAATTGAGTAAAGAAGCACAGCAAGAAATGGCCGATGCAAAAGTTCGTTTTATTTGTCGTGGCCTTTACGGGTTCGGTTGTGGCACTGACCCCAAAGAAATATCCCATTGGCGCAAAGAAAAAACTTGGGAAGAAGCGCGTGATTCTTTCCAACGGCGCAAAGGCGACTAATCCTTATTTAAACTTATTGCTACGCGGGAAACCAACAGGCGGGAACTTACCGACTTGTGCCCGCTTACCCAACCATGATATCAAATCGCGTTCAATACGTGTTCCGTTACCAAATGCAAACGGCATTCCTTCCGCTTCATTGAAAAATTCAATGTCACTGGCGCCACCGCCTTGATATTTTTGCAACATAACACCGCTACCACGCGTCATTGTCGGGATTTCGTTCGTCTTAAAGACCAACAACTTGCGGTTTTGTCCGATAATGGCAACCATATCGCCCGTCACAGGCAAACAGAATTTGGCTTCATCGGAACCGACATTCAAAACAATCTTACCGGCCCTTGTTTGAGCCATTACTTCTTTTGCCGCAATCAAGAAACCTTTTCCTTTGTTTGTCGCGACCAACAATTGTTGATCCGGCTTACAAACCATCATTTCAACAATATCGTCCATTTCCGGTAAATCGATGCTTAAACGAATAGGTTCACCAAATCCGCGACCGCCAACGATTTTATCGCCCATAATCGTATAGAAACGACCGTTTGTCGCAAAGAACAATATCTTATCTGTCGTCTGCGCTTTGATGGCAAACTTCAAATCATCGCCTTCTTTGAATTTGGCTTCGGCAACATCGACATGTCCTTTCAAGGCGCGAATCCAACCTTTCTTAGACAAAACAACCGTAATCGGTTCTTTTTCAATCATCGCTTCGATTGGCACTTCCACATTGACCGGAGCATCGGCAATAATTGTCCTGCGTGCGCCCAACTTTGTTTTCTGACCAAAACGTTTTTTCATTTCGCTGGTTTGTTCGGCGATTTTTGCCCAACGCAAACTTTCATCAGCCAACAAAGCTTCCAAACTGACCCGTTCTTCATCCAATGTATCATATTCGTTTTTGATTTGCATTTCTTCCAATTTACGCAAAGAACGCAACTTCATATTCAAAATCGCTTCAACTTGAACGTCAGTTAAATCAAATTCCTTCATCAAAACGGGTTTAGGTTCATCTTCGCCACGGATAATTTCAATCACTCTGTCCAAATTCAAATAAGTGATTAAGAAACCTTGCAAGATTTCCATACGATGCAAAACCTTTTCCAAACGATGTCTTGAACAACGTGTCAAAACAATCATTCGATGAGCCAAAAATGCTTGTAAAACTTGCTTTAAGCTCATAACCTTTGGCGTACTGTCCGCATCAAGCACGTTCATATTCAAATGGAAAGTGCTTTGTAAATCGGTATGCTGGAACAAATATTCCATTAAATATTCGGCTTCCACCGTTCTGTTTTTCGGTTCCAACACAATACGAACGTTTTCGGCAGATTCATCGCGAATATCCGCCAACATAGGCAATTTTTTATCATTCAGCAACTTGGCTATTTTAGCAATCAGGTCCGATTTTGGCACACCATAGGGAATTTCCGTCACAACGATTTGATAAACCCCATGTCCCAAATCTTCCTTTTCCCATTTAGCACGTATTCTGAATGAACCACGCCCCGTTTCATAAGCTTTGACAATAGCATCATGATTTTCCATCAACAATCCGCCTGTCGGGAAATCAGGACCTTGAACAAAATCCAACAACTTGGCGCATTCGCAATCGGGGTGTTTAATTAAATAAGACAGCGCATCGCACAATTCCCCCACGTTATGCGAAGGAATGTTTGTCGCCATACCAACCGCAATACCGCTTGACCCGTTTGCCAACAAATTCGGGAAAGCCGCCGGCATAACGGCAGGTTCATCTTCCGAACCGTCATAAGTCGGAATAAAATCGACCGCATCATCGTCCAAACCTTCCATTAAAGCCATAGCAATATCAGTCAAACGCGCTTCCGTATAACGCATTGCGGCGGCTCTGTCACCGTCAATGTTACCAAAATTGCCCTGACCTTCCACCAAAGGATAACGCACGGCAAAATCTTGCGCCAAACGAACCATAGCATCATAAACAGCCGTATCACCATGCGGATGATATTTACCGATAACATCGCCAACGACACGTGCGCACTTTTTAAATCCGGCATTCGGATCCAATTTCAAATGACGCATTGCATAAAGCAAACGGCGATGAACTGGCTTTAAACCGTCACGAACATCAGGTAAAGAACGGGAAACAATAGTCGACATTGCATATGCCAAATAACGTTCTGACAAAGCATCTGCCAACTTTGCGCTTTCGATTTTTTCTTCTGTTTTTGTTTCAGTTGTCATTTTATTCCTCTTTTATTTTCTTTCACAATAGCGTCTTTTGAAAAACTTTGCAACAATTTATTACGTTTTTTGCAAATAGTTGTTGCATGAATTTTTTTATACTCTAAAATAAAAGAGTCGTTTGACAGAACGGCAAGATTAACGTTAATTTTTAAGGAGAAGACTATGGCTGTCGGAAAAGTAAAATGGTTCAATTTCAAAAAAGGATATGGCTTTATCGTACCGGAAAAGGAAGATAAGGACGTATTTGTTCACATCACTTCTGTTCATGCGTCCGGATTACGCGGATTGCGTGAAAATCAAGTGGTTGAATTTGATATGGCAACCGATGAAAATGGCAGAGCTTCGGCTTCGAATATCGTAGTCAAAGAGTAAAACTACTTTTCAAAAAAAAGACCGCCGGCACAAAACCTGCGGTCTTTTTGCATTCTAAAAAAACACTCTATTCCATATATTTACGACCGGATTTCCAATAATCATATCCGGTGATAATCGTCAATATAGCGGCAACCCACATAAAGAAAATACCGGAATAATAGATTATATCAAAATCGCCAAAACCATATAATTTCATGTGCAAATGTGCAACCATCATAATCGGCAAAGCCAACATTTGAATTGTTGTTTTCCATTTTGCCAAGTATGTTACGGGACATCCGACTTGAATTTCCGCCAAAAATTCACGTAAGCCGGAAACCAAAATTTCACGGCATATAATGATAACAGCGGGAACAATGCAGAAATAATCATTTAATCTGCCCGTATAAGCAAGCATAACAATAACGGCGCCGACCAACAATTTATCCGCAATCGGATCCAAAACACGACCGAAAGACGAACCTTGTTTCAAACGGCGTGCCAAATAACCATCAAGAAAGTCCGTAAAACCGGCCAACGCAAACAACAAAACAGACAACCAAGATAACCAGAAAGTTCCCGGATAAAGCGTTGCAACAATTACCTGAACAACAATAACGCGTCCAACCGTTAAAAAATTGGGAATATTGATTTGTTTTTTAACTTTTTTAGTTGTCGTTGCAACGGTTTTAGCAACCGGAACAGCAACCTTCTTTACGCTGGAAGCGACCTTTTTTGCTACTTTTTTTGGGGTTTTCACACCTTTTGGTGCTTTAACTTGTTTTTTTACCATTTTTAAGACTCCTAAAACTTTACCTGAACATTATAATAATCATTTATGGAAAAAAGTATATACCTTTTTTGCAATATTTTCACTTATTCCTTCAACTTGTAATAATTCTGACACACTAGCATCGGCAACTGCACGCGGTGAACCGAAATGTTCAATCAACTTTTTGCGCCGAACGCCACCGATACCGTCAATTTCATCCAAAGCATTCTTCAACATATTATGCCCGCGCTTTATACGATGAGAACCAATCGCAAAACGATGCGCTTCATCACGTAAACGTTGAATAAAATGCAACAAGGGCGAATCGTGATCCAAAATGATTGGCGTGTGATTATCCAATAAATACAGCTTTTCATTACCGGCATTCCTGTCCACACCCTTTGCGACTCCCAAAGTCGGAACAAAAATGCCCGTTTCATTCATTATTTGACTGACCGAAGTCAATTGCCCTATTCCACCATCGATAATAAGTGCATCCGGTAAATTATCTTCCGCCATTCCCCTTTTCAAACGGCGTTGCAATACTTCACGCATCATATCAAAGTCATCGTTTGTCCGGGCCTGTTGAATATTAAAGCGCCGATACCCCGATTTTTTGAATCCTTTTTCATCAGCGGCGATACAAACACCGACACTGGAAGTCCCTTGAATATGGCTGTTATCATAAACCTCGACCGTTTCAATTTTGGGCAAATTCATCAACTTTGCCAATTCCATCAACATTTGCGATTGTAAGCCCGTTTCTTGTCCGTAACGCATCAAACTTTCTTTGGCATTTACTTTGGCTCTTTCCAACATTTTCAAACGAATACCGCGCACATTGGAAGTAATTTTGACAATATGTCCCGACTTTGATGATAAAGCTTCTTCAATGCTTTTTTTATCCTTGATTTCTTCCGACAAAATAATTTCATAAGGAATGGAAACTTCATCATAAAATTGACCGATAAAGGAAGACAGTACCAGCAAAGAATCCTGATCCTGCAATCCCGTCAAAAACACGCGATGCGTTCCCCCGTTTTGCCCATGACGGAAAAAGAAAATTTGAATAGCAACTGTTTGTCCTTCCCTTGCCAACGCTATGAAATCCGCATCTATGGCGGAATTTAACAAACCGTCCGCATACGATTGCATTTTATTCAAAGCGGTTATTTTGTCACGAATAACCATTGCCGATTCGTATTCCATGGCATCGCTTTTTTCTTTCATTATTTTCAGCAAATCTTTTTGAATATCAGCGTTTTTACCGTTCAGGAAATCTTTTGTTGCCTGCACCTGTTTGGCATAATCGGCTTTGGAAATCAAACCGACACAAGGTCCGGTACAGCGTTTGATTTGATACAACAAACACGGACGCGAACGATGAACAAAATTTGTATCGGCACAAGTCCTTAAACCAAAGACTTTTTGTATTGTATCCAAACTTTCACCAATAGCTTCCCCGGACGCATAAGGCCCGAAATAATCCGCTTTGTTATTACGACTGCCACGATATTTGGACAACCGCACAAAACCGGTATTTTTGAAGTCGGACAACATTATATAAGGAAAGCTTTTATCATCCTTTAACAAAATGTTATAAAACGGCTTATATTTTTTTATCAGCTCATTTTCCAACAAAAAAGCTTCCGCTTCCGATGCCGTTTCAACAACGACCAAATCAGCAACCTGCGCCACCATTCGTTGCAAACGAACCGGCAACTTTTCAAAATGGGTATAGGAAGTCACCCTTTTTTTTAACGATTTGGCTTTTCCGACATACAGGACTTTTCCGTCTTTATCAAGCATCCGATACACACCGGAACGCAAAGGCAGCAATGCCACCTTTGCTTTTAAAACTTCAAGTCCCGTTTGAACACTCATTTTTTCTTCGTTTTAGTCGCTTTCTTTTTTGTTGCTTTCTTTACCTTTTTTTCTTCGATTTTGGGCAACGTCCATCTTGAATCGGAACGCACCAGACGCAAGAATAACAAAGCCACTTCGTTCATAAACTCAGCCGGCAAATGTTTTTTGAATTGCTTAAAGTATTCGGTAATTAAAACCGCTTCATTCAACCCTTGGATTTTATCAACGGCCATCAAGTTTTCAAATTCTTCGGCTGAAAAATTCAAACCGGTCCAATCCAAATCATTATAATTCGGCATCATTCCAAGCGGACTTTCAATACCGCCGGCTTGATTTTGAACGCGCTTGACAATCCATTGTAAAACACGCATATTTTCGCCAAATCCCGGCCATATAAAGTGACCTTTTTCATCTTTGCGGAACCAGTTGACGCGGAAAATCAAAGGCATCTTTTTAAGTTTACGACCCAAGTCCAACCAATGCGAAAAATAATCGCCCATATTGTATCCGCAGAAAGGCAACATAGCAAACGGATCACGGCGGATTTCTCCGGTTTTTCCTTCGCTGGCCGCTGTCTTTTCGGAACCGACCGTTGCCGCCAAGAACACACCATGAGCCCAGTTAAATGATTGATAAACCAACGGCGCATTTGTTGCCAAACGCCCACCGAAAATCATTGCGGAAATAGGAACACCCGCCGGATTTTCCCACTCTTTGTCGATTGTCGGACATTGGCTTGCCGGTGCAGTAAAACGGCTGTTCGGATGAGCCGCCGGACGACCGCAATCGGGAGTCCAATCATTTCCTTGCCAATCGATCAAATGCTTTGGTGTTTTGTCGGTCATACCTTCCCACCAAACATCGCCGTCATCAGTCAAAGCAACATTGGTAAAGATTGTATTTTTACGGCAACTTTCTATTGCATTTTTGTTCGTTTTTTCGCTGGTCCCAGGCGCAACACCAAAGAAACCGGCTTCCGGGTTGATAGCATATAATTGCCCGTTCTTCGGCTTTAACCAAGCAATATCATCGCCAACGGTCCAAACTTTCCAACCCTTGAAGGATTTAGGCGGAATCAACATTGCCAAATTTGTCTTACCGCAAGCAGACGGGAAAGCAGCAGCAATATATGTTTTCTTGCCGTCCGGCGATTCTATACCGGAAATCAGCATGTGTTCGGCAAGCCAACCTTCATCTTTTGCCATCTTTGTTGCGATACGCAAAGCCAAGCATTTTTTACCCAACAAAGCATTTCCGCCATATCCCGAACCAAAGGAAATAATTTCACGTGTTTCGGGGAAATGCGTAATATATGTATTGTCCGGGTTGCACGGCCAGGCAACATCTTTTTGTCCTTTTTTCAACGGCGCGCCAACGGAATGCAAACACGGGACAAAGAAACCTTTTGTGCCCAAAACGTCCCAAACTTTTTTGCCCATACGCGTCATGATTTTCATATTGCATACAACATAGGGGCTGTCCGTGATTTCAATACCGATTTGTGCAATGTCCGATCCCAAAGGCCCCATAGAAAAAGGAATAACATACATAGTCCGTCCGTGCATACAACCTTTCAGCAGGCTGTCCAATTTTTTCTTCATCTTTTTGGGATTTTCCCAATTGTTTGTCGGACCGGCATCTTCTTTATTTTCAGAGCAAATAAAAGTCCGTGCTTCCACACGTGCTACGTCTTTCGGATTAGAACGCGCCAAGAAACAATTCGGACGCTTCTTTTCGTTTAATTTGATAAAAGTCCCTTTTTCCACCAATTCGTTGCATAAACGTTTGTATTCAGCATCGGAACCATCGCACCAATAAACCGTGTCCGGTTCGCACAATTTTGCAACTTTGTTGACCCAATCAATAACCGCTTTATTTTTTGTCGGAATAATATCTTTGTTCATCAGAACCCCCTTTGTTTAACTAACTTTTCACATTGTAAACAGGCTTTTGGAAAAATGCAAGCTTTAAAGCAATTTTTTTCGCAAAATAATGAAAAGATAAAAAAAACAAAAAAAGTCGTTGATTTTTGAAAAGTTTTGGTGTATAAGGGAAAAATCGCTTGTCGGAGTGTAGCTCAGCCTGGTAGAGCACTACGTTCGGGACGTAGGGGTCGTGGGTTCAAATCCCGCCACTCCGACCAATAGCACAAACCGTCAGAAATGACGGTTTTTTATTTTATCGGGAGAGAATCCATGCCAGAAACATTTTTTAAACAGAAACAAAAATTGGTCACGTTGGAACAAGCGAAAAGCATTGTCCAAAAATTAAAAGAAAGTGGCAAAACGATTGGCTTTACCAATGGTTGCTTTGATTGTTGCCATTTGGGACACATTCATTCTTTTATGCAGACCAAAGACTTGTGCGATGTATTGTTTGTTGCGGTCAATTCGGACGCTTCCGTGCGGAAAAACAAAGGCCCTTCCCGTCCTATTCAAGACGAAACAACGCGTGCGCTTTTGTTGGCATCGATGGATTTTATCGACTATGTTTTGTTGTTTGATGACGAAACCGCCCTGCCCGTTGTCGAAGCTTTGCGTCCCGACATCATCGCAAAGGAAGGTTATACTTTGGATAAATGGCCGGAAGGTCGTTTTGTTCAAAGCTATGGCGGAAAAGCAATAACTTTGCAACGTTTGGAAGGATATTCAACTTCTAATTTGGTAAAACGGATGAAAGAACAATAAGGACATAAAATGACAAAAGATTACATTTTGGCATCGGGTTCAATTCACAGAAAACAATTGCTTTCTTCGGCCGGATTTGAACCAAAAGAAATTGTGACAGCCGACATTGACGAAACCCCGAATCCGAACGAAACGCCAACGGATTACGTTAAACGCATGGCTTTGTCCAAGGCAAATGCTGTCCGCACATTAAAGCCCAACGATATTATATTGGCGGCCGATACGATTGTCCTTTGCAACGGTAAAATCATTCAAAAATCAAAAAATGATGAAGAACAACGGCAAGTTATGAAATTCCTGTCCGGCACAAAACACAGTGTTTTAACGGCTGTTTGCCTGATTGACAAAGACGGAAGGACGTATCAGGAAATGTCCGAAACCGGTGTCAGCATTAAACCCCTTTCCGATAAAGAAATCGATTTATATGTCCAATCAAAACGTTGGGTCGGCTGTTGCGGATATAACAATGACGGCATTATGGAATCTTTTACGGAAGGATTTTACGGTTCTTATTCGGGGTTGGTCGGTATCCCTTTGTGTATAGTTCGTGAATTATTCGACAAGGTCGGATTGTTATAATCCCCGTTTTTCAAGAAAAAATCTTAAACTTATAAATAATGCTTGATTTTATCATACATTTTCCTGTATGATGACTCCGTTTAATTTTTTAGAAAGGAAAATAAAATGGATTGTAAGTATCAATGTACACCTGCTGTGGAGCATATGTGCCCAATAGCAAAAGGTGTTCATCATAACAGTGCACCTATTCCGGAAGAAGGAAAATGGGTCAGCGCTAAACAAATCAGTGATATTTCCGGTTTGACGCACGGTTGCGGTTGTTGTGCGCCACAACAAGGAACTTGTAAGTTATCTCTTAACGTTAAAGACGGTGTTATTCAAGAAGCTTTGGTGGAAACAATCGGTTGTTCCGGTATGACACACTCTGCTGCTATGGCTGCGGAAATTTTGCCGGGCAAAACACTTTTGGAAGCTTTGAATACCGACTTGGTTTGCGATGCAATCAACGTTGCAATGCGTGAATTATTCTTGCAAATCGTTTATGGTCGTACACAAACGGCTTTCTCTGAAAACGGTTTGCCAATCGGTGCCGGTATGGAAGATTTGGGTAAAGGTTTGCGTTCCATGGTCGGAACTATGTATTCCACAACCGTAAAAGGCCCGCGTTATTTGGAAATGACAGAAGGTTACGTGTTGGAACAAGGTTTGGACGAAAATAACGAAATCATCGGATACAAATTCGTTCACGTTGGAAAGATGTTGGAAGCAATCCGCAAGGGTGTTTCTCCTGAAGAAGCCTTTAATCAAAATGTCAAAACCTATGGTCGTTTTGATGAAGCCGTCAAGAAAATTGACCCGAGAAAGGAGTAAGCTATGATAGAATTTGAAGGTTATGAACGCCGAATAAACAAAATCAACAAAGTTTTGGCGGAATATGGTTTGAAAGATTTGGAAGAAGCCAAAGCTTTATGTGATTCAAAAGGTGTTGATGTTGCCAAATTGGTAAAAGGTATTCAACCGATTGCTTTTGAAAATGCAGTATGGGCCTATACATTGGGTGCCGCATTGGCAATTAAAAAAGGTGTAAAATCCGCCTCTGAAGCAGCCAAAATGTTGGGTGTCGGATTACAGGCTTTCTGTGTCCCCGGCTCTGTTGCCGATCAACGTAAAGTCGGCTTGGGTCATGGTAATTTGGCCGCTATGTTGCTCAGCGAAGAAAGCAAATGCTTCTGCTTCTTGGCCGGTCACGAATCCTTTGCCGCTGCGGAAGGTGCTATCGGTATCGCCCGTTCGGCAAACAAAGTTCGTAAAGAACCGTTGCGCGTTATTTTGAATGGTTTGGGTAAAGATGCCGCTTACATTATTTCACGTATCAACGGATTTACTTTTGTTGAAACTCAATACGATTACTACACAGGCGAATTGAAAATCGTATCTGAAAAGGCTTTCTCAAATGGTGATAAAGCCAAAGTTCGTTGCTATGGCGCCGATGATGTCAGCGAAGGTGTTGCTATTATGATTAAAGAAGGTGTTGATGTTTCCATTACCGGAAATTCAACAAACCCGACACGTTTCCAACACCCTGTTGCAGGTACTTATAAAAAGTGGGCTACCGAAAACGGTCGTAAATACTTCTCGGTTGCCAGCGGTGGTGGTACGGGTCGTACATTGCACCCGGATAATGTGGCCGCAGGTCCGGCTTCTTATGGTATGACCGATACAATGGGCCGTATGCATTCTGACGCACAATTTGCAGGATCTTCATCAGTTCCGGCACACGTTGAAATGATGGGCTTAATCGGTATGGGAAATAACCCGATGGTCGGTGCTTCCGTAGCAGTGGCCGTTGCCGTTGAAGAAGCTTTGAAATAAGCGTTTATAAAATCAAAACACCCTCTGACATTCAGGGGGTGTTTTTTTATTCCTGTTTTTGCGGATTTTATTATTCTTTTTACTTGACTTGACGTTTTATTTATGCTCAAATAACGAGAACTTTAATTAAAGGAAGTTTCGTTTGAATAATTACCTTGACAAAAAAGGATGTATGATGCCAAAAGTATCTGTTTTAATGCCGATATACAAAACAAATCCTGAATGCTTAAAAGAGGCTATTGAAAGCATCCTTTCGCAAACATATACCGACTTTGAATTTTTAATTTTGGACGATTGCCCCAAAGAAAGTAAAGAAGATTTGGTTAAATCCTTTAACGACAGCCGGATAACGTACCTTAAAAACGAAGAAAATATGGGTATTACTTTAAGTCGAAACAAATTGATTGATTTGGCAAAAGGTGAATATTTGGCGGTGATGGATCACGATGACGTGGCCCTGCCCAATAGATTGGCAAAAGAAGTTGCTTTTTTAGACAAGCATAATGAAATCGGTGTTGTCGGTTGTTGGGTTGAACGTTTTCCAAACGAAAAAATTATAAAATATCCGGAACATAACGAAGAAATCGAACGTTATTTGATGCAAGGATGCGCTGTTTCACACACCAGTGCAATGATCCGCAAATCCGCACTGGGAAAAATCCGTTACGAAGAAAAATTTTCACCATCGGAAGATTATGCCCTTTGGGCCCGGCTATTGGGAAAAACAAAATTTTACAATATTCCCGAAGTTTTGATGAAATATCGTTGGTACGAAGGAAATACCAGTAAAAGTCAAGCGGATAAAATGTTATCTGCAACAAAAGAAATCCACGCATTTGTACGTAAAGACAATCCGTCTGTTTGGCAATCTGTATGCGAAAACATGCCACATTTGGTACGAATGAAGTTGTTTGGAATAATTCCGATTGGAAAGTTTAGTCAAAAAGGGAACAAACGCAAAGGCGTCTTAAAATACTTACCATTTATTACAACCAAAATGAAACAGGAGGTCAAATGAAAGGAATAATATTGGCCGGGGGTAGCGGAACAAGACTTTATCCGCTTACAAAAATCACTTCTAAACAATTATTACCGGTATATGATAAACCGATGATTTATTACCCTCTTTCAACGTTGATGTTGTTTGAAATACGGGAAATTTTGATTATTTCAACGCCACAAGACACACCCAACATTGAAAAATTATTCGGTGATGGTTCGAAGTTGGGATTGAAAATTCAATACGCTATTCAAAATGAACCCAAGGGAATTGCACAAGCATTTACAATCGGGGCTGATTTTATCGGGAATGATGATGTATGCTTGATATTGGGCGACAACATTTTCTATATGGGTGACCAAATTCACTTTTTCCGCGATGAAGTCAAAAAGAACGTGGGCAAGAAAGCCACTATTTTTGCTTATCACGTCAACGATCCGGAACGTTTCGGCGTTGTTGAATTTGATAAAAATTTCAATGTTGTATCCATTGAAGAAAAACCAAAAGTTCCAAAATCTAATTTTGCTTCGGTCGGACTTTACTTTTATCCGGGCGATGTTGTGGAAAAAGTACGCACTTTGACTCCTTCCGCACGGGGTGAATTGGAAATTACAGATTTGAACAACTTGTATTTGAAAGAAGGCAGAATGTCCGTTGTTCCTATGAAACGCGGTAATGCTTGGTTAGATGCCGGCACACCGGAAAGTTTAATAGAAGCCGGCGCTTTCGTTCATATCATTGAAAAAAGACAGGGGTTGAAAATTTCGTGCATTGAAGAAATTGCTTATAAGCGCGGATTTATCGGTGATGAAGAATTAAAATCCATCATTGATGAATTAAAGAACGGCACGTATAAGGATTATTTGATAAAAGTATACGAGGAAAAACATGAACTTTATTAAAACAGCTATTGACGGTGTAGTCATTATCGAACCGAGAATCTTCAAAGATGATCGGGGTTATTTTTTCGAAAGCTATAACGAAGCGGAATTTGTAAAAAACGGCATTCCCAATCGTTTTGTTCAAGACAATCAATCTATGTCAACTTATGGTGTTGTGCGTGGTTTGCATTGTCAATTGGGCGATAAATCCCAAGCAAAATTGGTACGCGTCCTGCAAGGTAAAGTATTGGACGTTGCCGTGGACGTTCGACCGAATTCCCCTACTTTCGGTCAACATGTAGAAGTGGAATTATCATCGGAAAATCAACGTCAATTGTTTATTCCGCGTGATTTTTTGCATGGTTTTTCCGTTTTAAGCGAAACCGCCATTTTTGCTTACAAATGCGATAATCTTTATTGCAAAGAAGCTGAATTCGGTATTCGTTATGACGATCCGGAAATCGGTGTCAATTGGCGTATTCCGCCCGAAAAAATCATCACGTCCGAAAAAGACAGATTGGCCAACAAATTAAGGGATTTAAGATCTCATGAACGGTAAAGTTTTAATTACAGGCGCAAAGGGTCAGCTAGGGACAGAATTGGCAAAATTATTGCCGGGCGCTGTTTTGACTGATGTTGACGAATTGGACATTACGGATTTATCCGCCGTCCAAAAATTTGTGGCTGAAAATAAAATTAAAACCATTATCAATGCGGCGGCTTATACGGCCGTTGACAGGGCCGAAGATGATGCCGAATTGGCGGAAAAAATCAACGTGCTTGGACCGGAAAATTTGGCAAAAACAGGTTGTCAAATTGTGCACGTTTCAACGGATTATGTTTTTGATGGCAAGGGGCATAAACCCTATACCCCGGAAGACGAAACCCGTCCCGTTTCCGTATATGGAAAAACAAAGCGAGCCGGAGAGTTGGCCGTATTAGCAAACGCCAAAGAAGCCGTTATTATCCGAACGGCATGGCTTTATTCCCCCTATGGCAACAACTTTGTAAAAACAATGCGCAGATTGGGTGCAGAAAAAGAAACATTAAATGTAGTGGCCGACCAAATCGGTACACCAACTTATGCGGCGGATTTGGCCAACGCTATTGTTCAAATTTTACCGCAAATGAACGAAAAAAATAAAGGAATTTATCATTTTACCAACGAAGGCGTTTGCTCATGGTACGACTTTGCCGTGGAAATTATGGCGCTGTCAAATTTGAAATGCCACGTCAATCCAATTGCTTCATCAGCCTATCCGACAAAGGCGCAACGCCCTTTTTACAGCGTATTGGATAAATCCAAAATCAAAGAAACCTTTAATATTCAAATACCCCATTGGAAGGAGAGTTTAATAAAATGTCTAAATCAATTTTAATCACGGGTGGTGCCGGCTTTATCGGTTCCAATTTTGTTCCCTATTTCACGCAAAAATATCCCGAATATGAAATCATCAATTTGGATAAATTGACCTATGCCGGTAATTTGGATAATTTAAAAGAATGCGAAAGTATGCCCAATTACACTTTTGTAAAGGGTGACATTTGCGACAGAGAATTGATTGAAAAATTATTCACAGAAAACGATATTCGCGGTGTTATTCACTTTGCGGCAGAAAGCCACGTTGATAATTCAATCAAAAATCCGGGAGCTTTTATTAAAACAAACATTGAAGGTACTTTCACATTGATTGATATTGCTTTCCGTCATTGGATGGAAGGACCGAACAAAGTCAAAAAAGGATATGAAAAGTGCCGTTTTCACCATATTTCAACGGATGAAGTTTATGGTGCTTTGGGTATGGACGGCTTTTTTACGGAAACGACACCTTATGCGCCAAACAGCCCCTATTCCGCCAGTAAGGCCAGTTCGGATTTTATCGTTCGGGCATATCATCATACTTTCGGAATGAACGCGACAACGTCCAATTGTTCCAACAATTACGGACCAAAACAACATCACGAAAAATTGATTCCGCACATTATTAAACAAGCTTTGGCCGAACAACCTTTGCCAATTTACGGAAAAGGCGAAAACGTGCGCGATTGGTTGTATGTATTGGATCATTGCAAAGCTATTGATTTGATTTTCCACAAAGGTAAATCGGGCGAAACATACAATATCGGCGGACATAACGAACGCAATAACATCACGATTGTAAAGACTATTTGCAAGATTTTGGATGAAAAACGCCCTCGCCTTGGTGGTCAAAAATATGAAGATCTAATCACTTTCGTGGCGGACCGTGCCGGACACGATTTCCGCTATGCTATTGATGCAAGCAAGTTGGAAAGCGAATTGGGTTGGAAAGCTGATGAAACATTTGATACAGGCATTGTCAAAACGGTGGAGTGGTATTTGAAATGAAACCAATTTTGGTCGTTGCACACGTTTATTACTTAAACTTATGGGCAGAAATCCAAAGATATTTGGAAAATATCACTGTCCCGTATGATTTATACGTGACAACAATCAAAGAAAATAAAAGCTTAAAAGACAGTGTATTGACTTTTAATCCGTCTGCGCACTTTGAGTTTGTGGAAAATCGCGGTTATGATGTCGGGCCATTTATTCATATTTTAAACCAAGTGGATTTGGGCCAATACGATTATTTGATTAAACTTCATACCAAAAGAGATGTTTCGCCTTTTTCTTCGGCTTTTAGGGGGTTGAGTTCAAACAAATGGCGCAATTGCCTTTGTTCTTTCCTGTCAAGCAAAGAAAAATTTGCGAAATGCTTGCATGCTTTTGATAAAGACAAATCGTTGGGTATGCATGCGGATTATCACGTCATTGTTGATGCTGATTCCTATGATAAAACAGCAAAAAGAAACGTATTAAAATGGTTGAAAGCAAATAATTATCCAAAAATGAATTATTCTTTCGTTGCCGGTACTATGTTTTTTGCCAGAGCCGATATATTCAAAAAAATTCAGTCGTTAAAATTATCATTATCCGATTTTGATGCCGTTTCAGAAAACAAACATAAAACACAATTGGCGCATATATTTGAACGTTTATTCGGGTATTTTGTTTACGAAAACGGATATAAGTTGTACGATATATTCACCCCACTTGATGTTCAACAAAAATATTTCAAAAACAGCAAGTTAAAAGATAAAATTAAACAAATACTTCGACCAGTTTATCAAAAAAAAGTTACAGCTTCGGGCTGTTTGGTTATCAAAATTTTCAAAATTCCAGTTTACAGGAGGAAACATGTATCAACTGATTAATTTTACCGTTCGTGGCAATTATCAAGGAAGTCTTGTCCCCATCGAAAGCAAGCGTGATATCCCCTTTGATATCAAACGTGTTTATTACATTTGGGGAACGAATTATGACGCCGTTCGCGGTCATCATGCTCATCGCAAATTGGAACAAGTCATTATTTGCATTGCCGGTAACTGCGATTTTATTTTGGACGATGGCAAAAAGCGGGAAAAAGTGCATTTATTCAGCCCAAATCAAGGGCTTTATATCAAACACAATATTTGGCGTGAATTTACTCATTTTTCGCCAGATTGCGTGATTTTGGTTTTGGCCAGCGAACATTATGATGAAGCTGATTATATCCGTGATTACGAACAATTTAAGCAGGAGATAGCCGAATGATTCACACCTTATCTGATGTCGAGAGCAAAAATATAGGTGAAGGTACAAACGTTTGGCAATTTTGCGTTGTTTTGCCCAATGCGCAAATAGGTAAAAACTGCAATATCTGTTCCCACTGCTTTATTGAAAACGATGTCGTTATCGGCGATAACGTAACCATTAAATGCGGCGTTCAAATTTGGGACGGAATGCGCATTGAAGATGATGTTTTCATTGGGCCAATTGTGACTTTTTGCAACGATCGTCACCCAAAATCCCGCAATAAAGATTGGGTCTTGGAACCGGTTATTGTCAAAAAAGGTGCCATGATTGGCGCCAACGCAACGATTTTACCAGGGGTTACAATCGGCGAAAACGCCATAATCGGTGCCGGTGCAATCGTACCAAAAAATGTTAAAAATAACGAAAAAGTGATAGGAAGAAAATAATGATTGATTACATAGTCGTTCAAGCAGGCGGAAAAGGAACTCGGTTGGAAATTTTAACGGCAAACAAGCCAAAAGCTTTGGTCCCTGTTGACAACCTGCCTATGATTTTCCATTTATTCAACAAGTATCCCAATGCTCATTTCAAAATTATTGCCGATTATAAGAAAGATGTCTTGAAAAAATACTTAAAGGCCTTTGCAAACGTTGATTATGAAGTAATCGAAGCAAATAAAAAGGGAACCTGTTCCGGCATTTCGGATGCAACAAAAAACATTCCCGACAATACGCAGTTTATGCTTATATGGTGTGATTTGATATTGTCAATCGGAAATGGTATATTTTCAGAAGATTCAAACTACATTGGCATTTCAAAGGATTTTACGTGCCGTTGGTCCTATGTTGATAACAAATTCAAAGAAGAAGCATCTGCCGAAAACGGCGTAGCCGGATTGTTTGTGTTTAAAGATAAAGCTCAAATTTCAGACGTTCCTGATGAAGGAGAATTCGTTCGTTATTTATCAACCAAAGAGATTACTTTCAAACGATTTGATATGTATGGCGGATTGGAAATCGGAACAATGCTTTCGTATTTCCAAAATGAGCTGAATAAGCCCAAATGTCGTCCCTTTAACAAAATGGAGTTTAAGGACAACATCGTCTTGAAATACGCAATCAACGAACAAGGGAAAAAATTGGCTGCCGATGAAACTTCATGGTATAAAAAAGCCATTGAATTGGGTTATACAAATATCCCCAAAATATACGGCTTTGATCCTTTAATTATGGAAAAAATAAAAGGACAAAACATTTTTGAATATGCCTTTTTGACCAAAGGGTTCAAAAAAGCTCTTTTGGGCAGAATTGTAAGCGCTTTAACGGAATTGCATAATATCACGCCTTCTATACCGGCAAATGTGCAAGATTGTGAAAACAATTACATAACAAAAACTTTTGACCGTCTGGCAAAAGTTCAAGATTTGGTGCCTTTTTCCGACAGCGAAACCGTTATTATCAACGGCAAAAAATGCATAAATGTTTTTGCCATAAAGGATAAAATCATCGAAACTATGCGGTCTATGTATCCGAAGGATTTTCACTTTATCCATGGTGATTGCACTTTCCACAATATGATGATTGAAACGGAAGGTGTCCGCCCGATTTTAATCGATCCGCGCGGATATTTCGGCTCAACCAAATTTTATGGCGATGTCGATTATGACTGGGCAAAGCTTTATTACAGCATTGTTGGTGATTATGATCAGTTTAATCGCAAGAATTTTTCCTTAAATATTAAAGAAAGCGAAGTGGAATTAGAGATTATTTCCAATAACTGGAAGAATTTGGAAAATGACTTTTTTGAAATGACCGGTGCCAACAGGAAAAAAATTAACCTGTTACATGCGCTGATTTGGTTAAGTTTGACGACTTATGCTTGGGAAGATTATGATTCTATATGTGGGGCTTTCTACAAAGGATTATTGGAATTGCAGGAGTTTTTAGATGAAAAATAAACTTATCTTATCCCCTCTTCCGCATACTTGGATTTTAGATGTTGACGGAACAATCGTTAAACATAACGGATACAAAATTGACGGATATGATACCCTGTTGGACGGAGTAAAAGATTTTTTTGCACAAATCCCGGATGATGACAAAATAATTTTACTGACCGCCAGGACCGCCGATTGTTTGCAAAAATTGAAGGATTTTCTTAAAGAAAACAATCTTCGTTATGATTGTATATTGACGGATATCCCGGTCGGCGAACGAATTTTAATCAACGACAATAAACCCAGCGGATTAAACTGTGCTTTTGCCATCAATAAAAAGCGGGATGAAAAGTTGGATATCAGCTATGAAACAAACAAGGAATTATAAGATGAATAGTTCAAAAGATGGCATATTTTACCTGAAAATCCATAAAATTAAAGAATACACATTAAAATGTTTTCAAAAATGGATAGATATTGCGAATAAATATAATGCCAAAGTTTACATTGTTTGTGATGACGAAGAAACAAAGAAAGAATTACATAACAAGATAGAATTTCATAATCTTGATTTTGAAATTATGGGCAGCAGATTAGATATCTTAAAACCCTATGCCGATGCCTCTTCCAATCGGACATGGTACAATACAACATTGGCAAAATTGGCCATTTTTCACCACGCAAAAGAACACGGTTATAAGCATTTTTGGAAAATAGATGCCGATGACACAATGATTTTATTAGAAGATGAAAAAATCGCGGATTTGTTAAAAAATGCCGAAAAAATCGCACAGGAACAAAACATAAAGGCTTTTTCATTGGATATGCACACTTCCAAATTACACGGGCTTCATTGGTCTTTTGGTATTTGCTATATTGATAACACGATTGATTGGTTTACCCTTTTCGAAAAACATATGCATGACAATGAATATGAAAAAAATATCAAATATAATTGGATGAAAAATTTGGATTGGTTCTTCACTTATTTAAGAAATATCAATGCGGAAAACATTAAAACTTTTTATGTCGACAATATGTATTTCATTCATTTTGGTGACGAACATTGGAGCAGAAAGCTGTCTCATTGGACGAATAACAAGTTGATTTACCCGTATTTGAAATCGTATGAACAGGCCGGCTTATGTTTGGAAGCCATACCTAACGAAAAAGAAATTTTATCTGCTTCAAATATATATCAAGAAACTATGCTGTCGGAACATGATATATACCATGAAATCATAAAAATTGGCAGTGTTGATGAAAATGACGGAATTCAAGAAATTAAAAATGACAGTTTTTTAAAAAGTAAATACAATTTCTTTTTTAATAAAATTACTGTAAAAATGCTGTTTCCACCGCAGGGATTGGGCGACATTCTTTTCATATGTGCTTTGTTGAAAGAATACAAGAAAAGTAATCCGAATGAAAATATCGTTTTACTGACTATGAAAAAACACTTTTATAATTTAGTAAAGTTGTATCCGGATGAAATATGTACCACTATGTCGTGTGACGAATATCCCCCGGCTTCCCCGCTTATAAAATTTTTGGATAAAGAAATTTATGAAAACAAAACGTTTTATGACCTTTGTGAAAACAACAAAACCTTTAAAAGTTTGTTCACAAAGGCTTTGAACATCCGTGAAGATGCCGAACTTTATTATCCGCCGATAGAAGAAGTCAAAGAAGAAGCCTTTTCAAAAACTATTTTAATCGCACCGGATGCGGTGTCTTGTTTCAACGTAATGAATGATGATATGTGGTATGTCCTTGCCTATATGTTGCAAGCAAAAGGATATGACGTTATTTTTAATTGTGATGATGAAAGTCGATTTGCCGGCTTTCCAAAAGTATTTTGGGACATGAAAACGACCATACAAATGGCAAATAATATGAAAGCCGTCATATCATACAGAAGTGGCCTTTCCGATGTTATCGGAGCTTTTTGCCGACATACTCCGCAATACGTCATATATCCATCGAAAAACATACATAATGCGGGGAATTTTGAAAGTGAAGAAGCCGGCGTAAAAGCTTACTTTGATTTTTGCTCGATAAAAAAAGCCTTCAACAACGACCTGGTACACGAATATATTTTTAATGACAACATAATAGAAACCATAATGGGTGCGATAGGGGATTGTTAGAATGAACGCAGTGCAAGGAAACAAAGATAAATTGATACTGTTCCCTCCCCAAGGCGTTGGCGATGTTATTTTGGTCTGTGCTTTAATGAAAGAATACAAAAAAAACAATACAAACAAAGATATCAGCTTATGGATACGTAAAAAACATTTTTATGATTTGGCAAAATTCTACTTGGCCGAAATATGCGATGTTATTTACAGCCAATCCCTTTCGGATTATTCATCTTTGGAAAATATAGATGTAAAAATATATGCTGGTAAAACATTTCACGATCTTTACGTAAATAATAAAAATGTCAAAAGCATGTTTACCAAAGCTATGAATATCCCCGAAGACGCCCCGTTATATTATCCGCCGATGGAAGAAATCAAAGACGATACTTTGTCAAAAACTATTCTGATTGCTCCGGATGCAATAACTTGCCCGAAGATAATTGAAGATGATGTTTGGCTTGTCCTTGCGCTTATGTTACAGGCGAAAGGATATGAAGTTATTTTCAACACTGACAAAGAAAACCGATTTGACGGATTTCAAAAAGTGTTTTGGGACATAGAAACAACCGTACAGAAAGTAAATAATATGAAAGCCGTTATTTCATACAGAAGCGGCCTTTCCGATGTTATCGGTGCACTTTGCAGACACACCCCGCAGTATGTCATATACCCGTCAAAGAATATCAATGCGGTACATTTTGAAAATGAAAAAGAGGCTGTAAATGCTTATTTCAACTTCTTTTCAATAAAAAATGCTTTTGACAACGACCTGGTACACGAATATATTTTTAATGATAATATAATAGAAACCATAATGGGTGCAATAGATAGGGAGTCATAAGATGGATGAGTTAGATCAATCCGCAAAAGGCGGGAAATTTTGTTTAAAAATCCATAAAATCAAAGAACGCACATTAAAGCGATTCAAAAAATTGGTGAACGTTATAAACAGTAAAGATTCAAAAAATAATCCCGAGCTTGTTTATAATGAAAACGATTTGATGTTGTTTCCACCGCAAGGATTAGGCGATATTCTTCTTACTTGCGCCTTATTGAAAGAATACAAAAAAAATAATCCGGGTAAGAACATTGTCCTGTTGGTTCAGAAAAAACATTTCTATGATTTGGTAAAATTATACCCAAACGAAATGTGTGATACCGTATTATACGAAGAATACCCGCATAACCATCCATTTATAAAATTTTTGGATAAAGAAATTTATGCAAACAAGACATTTTATGATCTTTGCACAAAAAACAAAAGTTTCAAAAGCTTGTTCACAACGGTTTTGAATATCGGCGAAGATACAAAACCTTATTATCCGACAATAGAAGAAATCAAAGACGGCACTTTATCAAAAACCATCTTAATCGCACCGGATGCCGTGTCTTGTTTCAACGTAATGAATGATGATATGTGGCTTACCCTTGCCAAAACGTTACGTGCAAAAGGATATGAAGTTGTTTTTAATTGTGGCAAGAAAAAAAGATTTCCCGGCTTTCCGAAAGTATTTTGGGACATAAAAACGACCATACAAAAAGCAAACAACATGAAGGCCGTTATTTCATACAGAAGCGGACTTGCCGATGTTATCGGTGCTTTTTGTAAAAACACACCTCAATACGTTATATACCCATCGAAGAACATACACAACATGGGAAACTTTGAAAGTGAAGAAGCCGGCGTAAAAGCCTACTTTGATTTTTGCTCGATAAAAAATACTTTTGACAATAACCTTGTAAATGAGTATATTTTCGATGATAATGTGATAAAGACCATAGTTGATGAAATCGGCTAAAATATGGAATTTATTTAATTGAAAGGTGCTTGAATGGCTAAAATTTTTGTTTCTTTATTTAGCAATATGGAAGATCCCAACAATCAATATGCGATTCCATGTTTTTACGAAACGATTATAAATAGTTTTGAACGACTATGAAATCAAGTTTTGGTTTATATTTCAAACGATTTTGGTCAAAAATTCGATGTCATTCCGACCGACTTAAAACAAAAAATTATATCATTCAATCCCGATGTATGCCTTTTCTTTAACAATACTTTTTTTGATTGTTCTTCGTTTTTGGAATGCCCTATTGTCGTTTATGAAGTAGATTCCCCGTTGTTTTATTCGAATAAAGAAGCATTGAAAAAAAATATTTCAAAATATAAATTCGTTGTTGTTCAAGACTGTTCTGTTGAAAGAGTTATTGAAGAATATCATTCCGATAAAAAAGATGTTATCAAACTCCCCTTTTTCACGGAAATACAACCGTCCAAAGAAAAATTCAGCAATAATATTTGTTTCATCGGATCAAGATTTATTTCATCATCGTCCCCTTCAACACCGTATTTGAAATTTTTATCTGCCAAACCATCATTTGAAGAAAAGCAAACTTACTTAAAATTATTACACGATTTTTCGAAAAATCCTTGGATTTCAGCGGATGATTTTTGGAAACGTCACCCAAACATCAGTGAAAAAATTGTTCGCAACTTTAATCTTCAAGAAATAATTTTTTATCTTTCTGATTATAATCGGCGATTTGTTCTTTCTTCAATTGCTGACTTAGGGCTTGATTTATATGGCACACCCAATTGGGAATGGGACAGATATAATGAACCCGGTTTAATTATGAATTACCATCCCGAAACGATTTATTCGCTGAAACAAAACGAGATGGTTTACAATTCCTGTAAAATCGGCATCAACATCAATCACATGCAAACAATATCCGGTTTTTCGTGGAGAGTTTGCGATATTATGGCTTCAAATGCATGTTTGGTCAGTGAATATAAATCTGATATTCCAAAATATTTTAATAATATCATTCCGACATTTGAATCCCCTTATGAAGCGCGTGATTTGTGTATCCGTTTATTAAAAAATGAAAATCAACGTCAAGACATTGTTGCGGCGTCCCATGAAATAATAAATGAAAAATTTCGATTCAAAAATATATTGCCTTCATTGGAAAGTTTCTTGGGAATAACGCTTTCCGGCAAGGACACCGGAAATACGGAATTTATATTGGGATATTGCCCTAAAAAGAAAGAGCAAAAGTTAAATTACAAATACAAAATAATGAAATTTGTATATAAAAAGTTAGATAAAAAATTAAGAAAAAAAGGATTGATAATATGATTAAATTTTTGGATTTACATAAAATAAACGAACGTTTCAGAGCCGAATTTGATGCCAAGATCAAATCCGTTTTGGACAGCGGTTGGTACTTACAAGGCAAAGAAAACGACCAATTTTCTGCCGATTTTGCCGCTTTTTGCGGAACAAAATATGCTTTGGGTGTTGCCAACGGACTGGACGCTTTGAATTTGATTATCAAAGCTTATGGTTTCGGTCCGGACGATGAAATTATCGTTCCGGCAAATACGTTTATTGCCACGATTTTGGCGATTTCCGAAAATGGTTGCACACCGGTTTTGGTCGAACCGGACATCCATACTTACTGCATCAACCCCGATTTGATCGAAGAAAAAATCACTCCCCGCACAAAGGCCATTATGGTTGTGCATTTATATGGTCAAGCCGTCCCTATGGAAAAAATTTGGGCTTTGGCGAAAAAGTATAATCTGAAAATCATTGAAGATGCGGCTCAAGCTCATGGCGCAATGTATCAAGGAAAACGTACGGGCAATTTGGGCGATGCCGCCGGTTTTTCGTTCTATCCGGGTAAAAATTTGGGTGCTTTGGGTGATGCGGGCGGTATCACCACCAACGATGAAGCGCTTTACAATAAAATCAAAGCATTGGCAAATTATGGTTCTGACCGCAAATATCACCACATTTATAAGGGTGTCAATTCCCGTTTGGATGAAATTCAAGCCGGCCTTTTGGATATAAAATTAAAGCATTTGGATTCCGATAACGAACGGCGCAGAGAAATTGCTAAATACTATCGTGAAAACATTAAAAATCCGATGATCACCCTGCCCGAAACTTATGATGAGCTGGCGCACGTATGGCACGTATTTGTTATTCGCACGCCGGAACGTGAAAAATTGCAAAAGTATTTGGAAGAAAACGGCATTCAAACGAATATCCATTATCCGACAGCACCGCATCATCAAGGGGCTTATCAAGAATGGTAGGTTTTGTCCTTGCCCATTACCGAACAAATTCATGCGCAAGTATTGTCTTTGCCGATTTCCCCCGTTCTGACTGATGAAGAAGTCCAAACCGTTGTAGAGGTTGTAAATAGGTATAAATAAGTTGAATAGGAAAATATCATGTCTGAACCTTTGATTTCCGTTATTATCCCCGCCTATAATCATGAAAAGTATGTTCAAGAAACTATTTGTTCCGTAATTGATCAAACGTATCAAAACATAGAATTGATTATCATCAACGATGGTTCCGGCGACCATACGTTTCAAAAAATCGAAGAAATAGCACCGGAATGCGAACAACGTTTCGTTCGTTTTGTGTATCAAACACAAGAAAATCAAGGAACGTGCATCACGCTAAATCGTCTGCTTGCTTTGGCACAAGGCGAATATGTTGCGTGGATTTCCTCTGATGACAGATATACGCCCAACGCCCTGTCCGATTTAGCCGCTGTATTGCAAGAAAATCCGGATGTCGGCTTGGCGGTCGGTAAAAATTTGATTATGGATTCGGATGGTAAACAATGCTATTGGGACAAAGACAGAAACAATGTTTATGATGAAACAACGGCCCGTTGGAAATCCTTTTCCGAATGCTTATCCGAACTCTATAAAATCGATTTTTCATCGGAAGATTTCGGCAGTTATACAAAATTGTTGCATTCCAACCACATTCCAAACGGATTTTTAATTCGGAAAAGTATATTAGATGAAATCGGCTTCTTTACAACGGAAGCCCCTTTGGAAGACCATTGGATGATGTTGCAAATAGCAAAAAATGCCAAAATGAAATATGTTGATGTTCCTTGCTTTTATTATCGTTGGCACGCAACAAACACGGCAAAACAAAACGATAAAATGAAAGCCATGGAAAAAAAGATGTTCGAATGGGAAGAAAATTTTGTTCAAGGTTCCCATTGGGAAGATTTGTTCCGTTCCGTCAAATACAAAAAGAAAACTATCCTGAATTTAGGATTTATAAAAATTTATCGCCAAGATGATTTAAGTTATAAATCAAAATTTTTGGAACTTTTCGGTAAAAAGTTTGTTTTGAAAAGAAAAGCCCGCCTGTAAAGACGGGCTCTTTTTTTGTTATTCTTTCGGATATTTGGCTTTAATTTCTGCAATTTTTTCTTGCCACAAATTTGTGCCGTTTACTTTATCCCAATAAATCATATCAAATTGGTCAGCCAAACTGGGATACTCTGCCAATCGCTTTTCAACATAGGTTGGCTCTGGTTTTTCGGGCGCATATCCGGTAAGATACCATTGACCGTTATATGCCTGTTCAACATCCATATTGGTCATACCGATTGATTTATAGAACTTATCATTTGTTCCTAAACCCACATTACATTCTTTTGTTTCTTCATTCATAATTTTTGCATATTTTTTCATAATTCACTCCTAACTGTAAGGTGTCCAAATAATGTTACCATCTGCGGTTATTGACATATCGTCCAAATAATTTTCGCCACCCATTGGCGATATTACTAATTGATAACTGTCATAGTTACCAACCTTCTGTGTTGAATTGAAACTTATGTCTTTTGTGTAATTTTCACCATCTGTTGAATACTTCAAATAGTATTCTGTTCCGGTAAAGCCAACTTTTATCCAATATGTTGTATTTGTTTGTATCGAAAGAGTGCCCGTGTGAAGTCCGTCAATCCAAGAATTAAGATTGGAAGCTAAAAACTGCCAACAACCATTACTATATGGCGCAACGTAAATTAAACGAGTCCAAGTCGCACACGAAAATAATGACATGCTGTCCGACACTGTGTTTCCGATTTTTATTTTACCGGAAATTTCCCAACTGCTGTAATTTTGTGGTGAAAAGAAAACAGTAGGATTGATCGAGCCCGATGTCAAAACGCCATTATTTATGACAACCGGTGTTTGATCTTCAACATAGTTGATTATGCGCGTTGGACCCTCCGGCTGTTCTCCTTTCAACGGATAGAAAGTCATATTGGTTGTATAAGAATCAAATCTTTTGACATACACGCCTTTTGGAAGTGGAATAAACTGATAACAACCATATTGCGTCGTTTGAGAATACGTTATTAAATCGGTTGTTCCGTTCAGGCTCAATGTTACACCAAGCGGAACAAGTCAAGAACCATAGGCATAATAAACGATAATGCCATCCTTTTCAAAATTTTGATAAGTATCAAGATTTGACAAAGCAACACCGGAATTGTAATCCGGCTGTCCCAAAGCAATAATATTTTCTTTCCCGGTGGAAGATAAGTTATCCATATCTGCATTGGCTTTTTCATCAAGCGTTGCGGCTGCCTCGTCCGCCTTGTCCGATGCTATTTGAGCCTTGGCTGTGGCAATATCCGCCTTGTCTGATGCTATTCCCGCTTTTGTTGTAGCGGTGGCAGCAGCATTTTCGGCGGCGGTTTTATATCCTTTTATGGTGCTTTCCAATGCGTTTACCGATATGGTGGAATTTTCCAAATTGGTACCGGATGCGTTCCAAACAATCGCTTTGCCCGCTGATGGTGTCGGCAACGTTAAATTCAAATTGTTGTCAACGGCGTATGGCGGCAAAACCATTGAACGATTCAAATTTTCGGCAATTTGTTGCTGACAAGCAATTTGATAATCCAACTCGTCATTCAACACATTGGCACGTAAAATAGAACCTTCTTGAAAATCGGTTGTTCGTTCTATGGACAAATTACGCACAATGGTAACCAAAGTTCCCGATGCCGGCGCACTGTTAAACGTTACGGAACCACCATCCGAATCATTTCCTAACAAAACGGTATAAGCGGACGATTCCTGTTTTTCGTCATTCAAATAAACATCTATATTTGATGCAGAAAAAATGACAAACGGAAATTCGTAAGTAGCCAAAGTTCCATTTGCCGTATATTGTATCCGTGGCTTAACGCCATAGATTTTTATATGATCACTCATAAGATTATTCTCCTTATTATTAATAATAAAAACAAAAGCCCAATAAAAAAGCTCTGCCAAACAGCAGAGCCTTATGAGCAGTTAACAAAAAAGGCATTGGATACACCAATGCCGTTAACTGAAAGTGATTATAACATAAATTCAAGTAAAAGTCAAGGATTATTTTCCTATTTTTTACTTTTTTTCTTAATTCAAAATTTTAATAGTTTTCACGCTTAAATGTAGATGCAATTGTAATGGCGGAAAAAGTAGCGCCCAAAAGATAACCTTTCCATTTTTGTCTGTGTTCTATGTTTTGAATCGCCTGCTCTGCCTGATGTCTTTCAGAATTAAGCAAGGCCCCCATTCCTATGGTCCCCACCAAAAAAAACGAACCCAATATAGCAATTTGTTTGATTGCATTTTTAGTTTTTTCTTCCATAATTTAGCTCCTTTCGATAAGGGTATTTTAGCATTTTTTATCATTTTGTCAAGCATTTCTTTACGCTTCACGGCCTTTACGGATTTTGAATCAAAAAAAGTTTGCACGTTTCAAATTTTTCATTTATATTATATTCCGTTCAAATTAAAGGAAAAAATAAAATGGCTGAAAAGAAAAAAAAGAAATTTTCGTTTATTCGTTTGATATTAAAAAGCTTACTTTGGTTGCTTTTAATTCTGATTGTCGCTGTGCTATGTATTTACTATTACCTGGGCGCTATTGTAAAAGAAGGCGTCAATCGTTACGTTCCGCCAATTACGGGGACTACGGCTTCTGTCGGATCGGTGGATTTGTCGTTGTTAAAGGGACAAATTGAAATTAAAGATTTGAAAATCGGCAATCCGAAAGGTTACAGCGATAACAACATCTTTGAAGTTGGCAAAGTATTGGTTACTTTTCAACCTAAAACCGTCTTGACGGATAAAATTATCATCAATTCCGTTTTAATTTCCGGAACGAAAGTTTCTGCTGAAATGAAAAATTTATACAGTCTTGACAGCAACGTTTCCGACCTTCAAAACAACATCAATAAATATTTGGGTGCCCCGGCCGAAACAAAAGAGCCGGAAAAAAAGGATTCTGCCGGCAAGAAAGTCGTTATTAAAGATTTGAAGATTAAAGGATCCTCTATATCTTTGGGTGCGCACGGAAAAACAATTACATTACCTATGCCGGATATTCATCAAAAAGGCATTGGCGAAAACAAAAAAGGTAAATCCATGGCGCAAATTTTTGCCGATATCTTAAATATGATTTCACTTGAATCCGTCAAAGGTCTTGCCACTGCCGTTAAAGATTTGGCAAAAGGCGGATTGGAAACCACAAAAGGTTTGATATCTGATGGCGCCGGTGCCGTTACTGATAAAGCAAAATCAGTCACAGATGGGATCAAAGGAATTTTCAAATAGTTTTTGTCAGTTTTGTTTTGTGACTATATGTTCCGGATACAAAGGAATATTTTTCAACTTCTGTCCAAAGAATTTCGGATAGGCTTCATATTCTGACAATTTATCTATTGGCAACCAACACATTTTTTCTTTAAACCCATGTGAAAAACTGTTACTATGTAATTCCTGTGTTCCTCGTGACTTCATCAAAAAATAAAAAGTGATTTCATGACAGTTAAGCCCCTTTAACATACCATCATCCCTTTTAAAAAAGTTTTCTTGAACAAAAGCGAGTCTGTCGATTTCATAATGCACACCGGTTTCTTCAAAAACTTCTCGCAAAACTGCATTCTCAACAGTCTCACCTAAATTAACACCACCACCGATAGAATAATAATAATTTTCAGAATCATTTGTCGCGAATAAAACACAACCTTTTTCGATAATAATGGCGGCCGCTCTTAGACGAAAACGACGATTATCTTCTGTTTGAAAACAAACGTCTTCTGTTAGCATTTGAATAGGGTTTGATATCTTCATTTTTTCCTCCGATAAAAGAAATTATAATACTATTTCTTATAAATCAATAAAAATTTTCTTAATTTACTTGCTTATTGGTTTTGCGCATGATAGCATAGCGACAAGAAAGGAAATGATAAATGGAAAAATATATTTTAGAACATACGGTTCACAGTTTTGAATGTGATATGGAAGGCAAATTGCGCCTGTTGACTTTGTTTAATTTATTGCAACATATTGCCGATTTGCACGCTGAAAAGTTAAATTTAGGGTATAAATTCTTTGTTGAAAAGCAAATGGCGTGGGTTGGCGCAAATTATGTATTACACATCAATCAACGTCCGAAATGGGGCGATGAAATATCTTTTCAAACGTGGCCGTCTGGCGTAACGCCCGTTTCTGCTATCCGTGATTTTAACATTATCGGCAAAGACGGAAACAGCTTGTTTACTGCCACAAGCCAATGGGTTTTGATTGATATGAATACCGGCCGTCCGCAACCGATTAAACGGAACATCGAAAATTTGGATTCTTTAAATGAACGTGCTTTGGACAGCAATTTTCCGGCCATTCAGCCCCCTACCCGTGTTGACTTTGAAAAACATTTTTATGTCAGATATGATGACATAGACATCAACAAACACGTGAATAACGCCATTTATCCGGTGTGGGCCAGCGAAGCCGTTCCAAACGAATTCCGCGAAACGCACGAAATCAAAGACATCAGCATTTCATTCAAAAAGCCGTCTTTCTTCGGTGATGAAATAATTGTCCTGACTCAAATTGATGAAAACAAAACAACACATCAAATTATGTCATTGGATAAAACACGCGAATTTGCTCGTGTCCAAATCGTTTGGGAAGATAAATAATTTATTCGGCCAAAGCAATATCGTCCATAATCAACTGGACTTTATTTTGCCCGTTCCACGTGTCTAAACGTAATTGTCCGGCTATGTGATAATGCTTTCCCGGAAAGTTTGCCAACAAAACTTCGCCCGTTGGTGTATTTTCCGCCCTGAAATAAACAGCGTCCAAATAGCCCCCGCTTTTACCCGTAAATTTGCAAATGATATGACCGTTTTTGGTTAAAATAGTCTTTGATAACAAAACGTCCTGAACGACAAAAACAGGTTCACTATTTCCTTCACCATAAGGCTCTAACAAACTGATTTTATTCAATAAATCCAAATTTACAGCTCCGATATCCAATATGCCGTCAATGACCAATTCTTTGGGCGCATCGGCTTCGACTTTACAGTGCGTTGAAATATAATCTTTCAAGAAAGCACGGAAATCTTCTATCTTATCCGCGTCCAATGAAAATCCGGCAGCCATGGGGTGTCCGCCACCACGGGACAAAATCCCTTTTTGCATAGCGGTAATAACCAAAGTTCCCAAATCAACACCGGGGATGGAACGACTGGACCCTTTAGCATCGTTCCCTTCCAC
>JAGBRF010000058.1 GCA_017632555.1 Alphaproteobacteria bacterium
AAAGAATTATTAGATAAAGAAAAAGACGAAGATTAAAATTTGAAATACCAAAAGCCCTTGTTTTCGGACAGGGGCTTTTTTTATTCCCGATAAACGAAAAGTTGACAAACGGGTAAAAATATGCTATACTCTTTGCATGTTTAGTTTTTGAAAGGACCGAAAATGACCACTTTAACGGAAGAACAACAAAAAACATTCAATGATTTGCGTAAACCGACAATGTCTTTGATTGCATCGTTTTACGAAACACCGGCCGAAATAAAGGCTGTCTTTGCGAATATGATGGCGGTATATGAAGCCAGATTGGCGGAAGAAAATGCCAAATTTGTGCCTGAAAAAGACGCAACGCCGGAAAGTATAGAAGAACAGAAAAAACAAATTCAAGCATCTGTTGCCAAAGAAATTTCCGATAAAATTATGGGGAAAGATTCTATGGCGGACAAGAAAAAATGGTTGCATGAAGCTGTTGCTACAATCCCGGCGGAAATTCGTGTTGCTGCAAAGAAAAAATACATTGATGAACGCCAAGCCGTTCCAAAGGGTATGCCGACTTCCGGTATGATGTTGGTCGAATTCAATGTTGTGTCCAAAGAAGAAAAAGACATTTTAATGGAAGCACAAGCGGCCGCGCGTATAATTGCTCATGTGGATTTGTTGGATAAATACGAACCGAAAACAAATTACCAAAATGCAGACGGTACGTTTGAAAATGCTTTTTTGGATAAACCGTTTGCGACAAAAATTCAACGTTTGGAACATGTTGTCAATGCGGTTGTAAATGATGTTTTCACGGAAGTTTCCGAAAACCCGAAAAAATTCGAAGGTATGAAGATTGCGCTTGGCACAATGGATTTTGCGCAAACAAAAGAATCCGTTATAAAAAACGTTTGCGACAACCATTTGTTCTTGCAAAAAGCACGTAATGAAGCATTGAA
The DNA here is from genome assembly GCA_017632555.1 of Alphaproteobacteria bacterium. The sequence goes on from JAGBRF010000058.1 coordinate 936, forward strand.
AGTTTTGATGCTTTCCGCCCAACATTTGAACGCAAAAAAATTGCAAAAAGCGCAAGAATTCAAAATTGCAGGAAATGTTGTTGAAGCCGAAAAACAACAAAAAGCCGCTTTGGAAATTTCAAACAGAATCAATCAAATGATTGACGGTTTGGATGTGTATAAAGACATAGATAAACAAATTGAAAACGCCCGCAATGAACGTTTCAAAACATTGGTTGAAATGATACACAGCCCCGATCGTAATGCGGTGGAAAAAATCCATAATGCAAAGATTAAACAATTGGAAAATGCCAGACGGGCAAAGTCGTCTTTAAGGGCTTTGGATTTTAATAACTTGCAGCGGTCCGTTGCCGGCCGTCCGATAGAAGGATTGGTTGAACACCGCACAAATCAAATTTTGAACAGAAACGTTGCCACGTTGGTCAAAGATAAAGCCAGAGCCTAAAAAATCCGTTCATACTACAAACACCCTACCACTTCGGCGGGGTGTTTTTTTTACCATTTTTTAAGTTGTTTTGTTTATAATGGGAAATAAGGCAGGTTGGTGTCTGCCCCGAGGACTGAAAACCTCATCACAGGTTGCCAATTATTATTGGCGTAAAAACTCCTTCCGGTTAAATGACTGGAAGGAGGCTAATAAGTTCAAAGGGATAATTCCCTTTTGAATAAATATCTCAAAAAGGTCAATATGTCCTTCTATTGCAGGATAGTTTGCTTTATAATAATCTTTATCATTATCTGCTGCTTCTACATATGGCGGATTACCTATTACCACATCAAACCCG
>JAGBRF010000059.1 GCA_017632555.1 Alphaproteobacteria bacterium
CTAGATTTGCCAAAATTACAAAAGCAATTATCAAAACTTGGCTATAGAAAAGTAGCACAAGTAGAAGGTACAGGAGAGTTTTCTGTAAGAGGAGGTATAATAGATATATATTCATTAACAGAAGAAGTGCCTTATCGTATATCCGAAATGTTGATTGAAGAAGCGTCCGAACGGCCGGTTGTTTCTTTGATATCCAATGAAAAGGCGGATATTTCCGATTATGCTTATCAACGGCTGATAGAACGATTCAAAGAAAACAAAAATATTCAAAGACCGTTGTTGATGCGGTCGCATATTCCAGTCAGAATTTTTGAAAAGTTGATCAACGTTGTTTCCGATACATTGAAAAAACAATTGTTGATGCGCCGTGATTTGCCCGAACCTTTGGTTACGGCGATTGTTTCTCAAACACGGGAAAAGGCAATTTTATCGTTGTCGGAAGCTTCTACGGAAGATGAAGTGCGTACGTTGATTATTCACTTAAACGGTGTCAACCGATTGACGCCTAATTTGATTTTACGGGCGGCATGTGTCGGTGATATGAAGTTTTTTGAATACGCTTTGGCAATGCGTGCCGGTGTGCCAATTCGTAACGCCCGCGTGTTGATTTATGATTCCGGTCAAATGGGGTTGGAACGTTTGTATGAAGAAGCGAATTTACCGCAAGAAATGTATCCGGCAATACAGTTGGCCGTTAAAACATATCGTGAAATGATGGAAGAAACCGAAGACGGATACAGAGATCATTTCTGTCGCCGATTGGTTGAACGATTGCTGATATTGTTTGATGAAAACGATATTCAATTGGATTCAGTTGATATGAACTATTTCTTGCAAAAAATCGGTAAGAACGAAAATTCGGCTTTTGATATTGCCGTTTAAACTAACTTTTCATCTTGCATTAAAGATAATGCTTCTTTTGCCAAAGGAATGGTAATGCGCCGTTTTTGTGCCAAAGATAACATTTGCGCCGTTTGAACAAATTGACCAATGGCCGAAAAAGAACGTTCAATGTGTTTCAAAACATAATCGATAACATCGGATTCTATATCCAGTTGCCGTTCTGATAATCCCTTTAAGATTAGGGACATAATAAGCACATCATCAGGCAAGCCGATTTTAACCGTTGGAATAGTGCTCATTCTGGTTTTCAAATCCGTCAATTTCCAAAAAGGCATTGAACGCGCCGTCAATAAAACTTTTCTGTTTTTTTCGGCAGTGTAATTGTATAAATGAAACAAAGTCGTTTCATCAACACCGACTTCGTCAATGTCTTCAACCGCACACGCATCGGGTAAAAACAAAACATCTTCAACACCCAAATCTTTCGCCCGATAAATATGCTTTGTGAAAACAGAGGCCAAATGTGTTTTTCCGCTGGACGCAGGTCCTAATAACAACAACATATGATGTGGCCAATTGGGATAAGCGTCTAACCACGTCAATACAGCCTGATTGCATGGAGCAACCCAAAAATCTTCACGATCAAATGCTGTCCGATATGAAAGCGGTAATGGAATTTGGCGTTCTTTTTCCACGTTATTTGCCTTTATAATAAACGCTGTTTTTGTAAGAATCGATTGCTGTTCGAACGACAACACCCAAGACGGCAAAAACCGGAACGGCAATCAACATTCCCAGAAAGCCGAATAAATAACTGCCGGCAAACAGGGCAAAGATAACCCAAACAGGGTGCAGTCCGACTTTATTGCCGACCAATCGGGGCGTTAAAACATAACCTTCTAAAAATTGACCGATACCAAAGACAACCAATATGCCCAAGAATAAAGATAATCCGCTGGCTTGAGTAATTGCTATAAGTATACTTAAAGCAAACCCGGTTAAAGTACCGACATAAGGAACAAAGGAAAAAAGTCCGGCAATAAAACCGACTGTGAAACCAAAATCCAAATTGATAAGTGTCAAGCCAAATCCGTAAAACAAAGCCAAGAATAAACAAATTGCCGATTGTCCGCGGATGAAAGCGGATAAGACAACGTCCGTTTCTTTGATTTTTGTGTTGATAAAATCAGCATATTTAATCGGATAAAGTTCTTTTACCTTGGTCGTTATTTTTTCCCAATCGTTTAATAAATAGAAACTGACAACCGGGGTAATAACAAAAAATGATGCGACATTAAATAAAGCAGACCAACCGGTGAATAAATGTAATAATGCAGATCCCATATCATTCATCAAAACAGATGTTTTGTTTGATAAAGTATCTTTTACATAATCCAATTGTTGTTCGGAAATATGTGTTTTTACAAGATCCAACAATGGTTGTACTTTTTCCCACAGGGTATTAGCCAGTTGCGGAACCTTCATTACAAAGGAAATGATTTGTGCTTCCAAAACGGGAAATAAAATGAAAAAGCACGAAAAGACAGCCAACAATAAGCCGGCAATGACAATGCCCGTTGCCCACGTTCTGTTGATACGATGCTTTTTTAATTTAACAACCAACGGGTTTAGGATATAAGCCAAAATAAATCCGGCAACAAAGGGTAATAAAATTCCCCAAAGTGCATAAATCAGCAATCCGAAAATAATTGCTACACCAAGCCAAAATAAAGAAATTTTTGTTGTTTGAGTCATTTTATCCTTCTTTATTGTTGAGTTTCATTTGATGGTTGAACGTCTTGTGTTGTTTCTTCCACAGATTGATATAAATCCGGATCAAATGTGCGGATGGTATCTTCGGTTACCGTTTCACTGATGACCGGCAATTCTTTTTCTTCGGCGGGTTGTTGTGCCGGAGTTTCCTGTGTGGCTAATTCTTCCGGTGAAACATCGGCAATTTTACGCAATAACCAATTTCCATTTTCATCAATCGGGGACAAGAACAAACCTTCTTTTTTCAAAGCTTCTTGGAATGCGTCCAATTCGCCGGCATAGAAAATTTCAACTTCGGCTTGATCTTTACGTAAAGCCTTTACGACATACTGTTTAATCAAGACAATGTGATCCAATTGTTTACGAATGGCAATCCATTCAGCCAAATTTTGAATGTTGATACGCACAAATAAATTTGTCGGATTGTCAAAACGAACTGCATTTTTTTCACGCCAAGCTTGTTCCAACAAATAAACGGTTCTTTCCGCCGCACGTTTAAGCAATTCCGGCATTGGTGCGTTGATGGGTTCCGTCATACCCAATTCTTCGATAAATCCTTTTTTGTTTTGGAACGGGCGAATGTAAACTTTCAAAGCATTTTCATCTTTCAAGACCGTCAATTCGATGATTAAAGCTTGATTGGCTTGATAACGACTTAATAAGGGCAAGATGTTTAATGACATTTCTTCACTTAAATTATCTTCGCTGATAACGGACATATCGTCCAAATCACCCAAAGGCACGACAAACGGAACTAAATCACTGGTTTTGGAGGCCCTTGCCAACGCCTGTGCCCACAAGTTTGTGTCTTTCCAAAGCAAAGGTTTATCTTTGGAAGATGATCTGAAAATCGGTAAAATAACAGATTTTTCTGCAACCGAAGTGACGTAAGGGACTTGGTATTCTTGGAAAAAAGTTTGAATAGCCTGCGGATCAAATTGAACATCTACATCGGCAATATAACGAACGGAAGATGTCTTTTCATTGGAAACGGAAAAATCCTGAACCAAATTCAAAATATCTTCGTTTGTCAAAACCGGTAAACTTTCCATATCCTTAAACAACGTCAATCTTTCCAGCATTTTATAGAAAGCTTTTTCTTGGGCGTCATTTAATCCTTGTTCACGGGCACTGGTGGCATTGTCGGCCGTAAAATCCACATGCATATTGTGTATGGCATACATATCGGACAAAGCCAAAGAAGAATTTAAAAATAGAAAAGCAAATACAATAAAAAATTTTTTGAACATTTTATTATCCTACAATTTCTGTTTGACTGAAGAAGAAAGACATTTCACGTGCGGCTGATTGCGGGCTGTCCGAACCATGAACGGCATTGTGCGGTAATTCACCGCCAAAGGCAGCTCGAATCGTTCCTTTTTCGGCGTTGGCCGGATTTGTTGCGCCCATTAAAGCACGATAACGTTTAATGGCATCTTCACCTTCCAAAATTTGAACAATAATCGGACCCGAGCTCATCATTTTGACCAAGCCGTCATAAAACGGTTTTCCTTCGTGTTCGGCGTAAAATTGACCCGCTTGTTCCGGGGTCATACGAATTCTTTTTTGAGCAATGATACGTAATCCAGCTTCCTCAATCATTGCGTTAATTGCACCGGTGACATTTTTTGAAGTAGCATCCGGCTTTATCATTGAAAAAGTACGTTCCATTTTGTTTTTTCCTTTCTTTTGAATTTCCTTGTATGAACTTGTTATAACGTTTTTTTATTTTTTTGGCAACAAGAAAGTGCTTGTTTTTTTGTAAAAAATTATTTATAGTCAAACACAGTAATTGAAAGGGTAAAAAATGAGTTATGATAATCAAAACGTCTTTGCCAAGATTTTGCGTGGCGAAATCCCGACAAACAAAATTTATGAAGATAAATATGTAATCGCTTTTCCGGATATTCATCCCAAGGCGCCGACACATGTTTTGGTGGTGCCTAAAAACGCTTACGTTGACTTTAATGATTTAATGGAAAATGCTTCATCGGAAGAAGTAAACGGTATTTTTGCGGCGGTAAAAAAAGTGGCGGAACAATTGGACGTTATTGATGCCGGATACAGATTGATTATGAACGTTGGCCCGGGCGCCGGTCAGGAAGTACCGCATTTACATATTCACATTTTGTCCAATAAAGGAGCCTGATATGTTGGATAATATACCGGCAACCTTTGAATTTCCAATGGTTGAAAATCCGTTGGTTTCAATTGTTGTTCCTGTTTATAACCAATATGCTTATACGCATGCGTGCTTATATTCCATTTTGAAATTCACGCCGGAAACAATACCTTATGAAGTTGTTGTTTTGGACGATTGTTCAACCGATGAAACGTCCGTAATGGAACATTTGATTAAAAATGTCACCGTTTACCATAACCCGATGAATATGGGTTTTTTGAAAAATTGTAACACATACATTCCGACAGTTCGCGGTAAATACGTATTTTTATTGAACAATGATACGCAAGTGACGGAAGGTTGGTTGGACCCGATGTTAAAGGCTTTGGAAAAATCCGATATCGGTTTAACGACTTCGTGTATTTTGAACCCGGACGGTTCAATTCAAGCGGCCGGTTGGACGTTGATGACAAACGGAATCAGTTATCCGAATGCGTTGACTGCTTCCCCCGAACTTTTGAAAAATAAAATTTTTGATGTGTCTTATGCTTCCGGCTGTGCTATGTGCTTTGAAAAAAGTTTGTGGAATGATTTGGGCGGATTTGATGAATTATTTTTGCCGGCATATTGTGAAGATTCCGATTTTTCTTTGCGTGTGCGGTATAATTTGAAAAAAAGAGTTGTTTGTGTAGCAAATTCAAAGATTTTCCATTACGGAGCTATATCTCATGGCGGAAAGGCGGCCGGAATAGTTGAAGATAATCGCGCTAAATTTTTCAATCGTTGGCAAAAAGAATTGGAAAAAGACGGCGTGCCGGAAAGCCAGATCGAACAATATACCGATAAAATTTGGCGTTGGGAAACGGTCAGCTTTTTGGGTAAACCGATTTTGAAATCTTATTACAATAATCATAAAAAGACATACTATTGGGGAAAAAATAAGCTTTTTTCACGTCCTTTTGTTGCGGGCAATAATACACCGCAAATGTTGAAAAATGTTATGGCATCTTTTGAATTTCCGGCGGTTGAAAATCCGTTGGTTTCAATTGTCATTCCCGTTTATAATCAATATGCTTATACACGGGCGTGTTTGTATTCTATCTTAAAATTTACGCCGTCCACAATACCCTATGAAGTTATTATTTTGGACGATTGTTCGACCGATGAAACATCAGTGTTGGAACATTTAATTAAAAATGTGACCGTTTATCATAATCAAACAAATTTGGGTTTTTTGAAAAACTGCAATACATACATACCGAAAGCTCGTGGCGAATACATATTCTTACTGAACAATGATACGCAGGTGACAGAAGGTTGGTTGGAACCGATGCTGAATGCATTGAAAGATAAAAGTATCGGATTGGCAACGTCTTGCGTATTGAATATTGATGGAACTATTCAAGCGGCCGGTTTTTTGTTTGATAAGACGGGAATAGGAAATCCCGCTTATAAAAATATGTCCCCCACGCTTCCGATAAGTAAACAGTTGGATGTACACAGTGCATACGGATGCGCTATGTTTTTCGAAAAAAGTATTTGGAACAAAATGGGTGGATTTGATGAAGCTTTCTTGCCTGCTTATTGGGAAGAAAGTGATTTGTGTATGCGCATTCAATATCAATTGAAAAAAAGAATTGTTTGTGTAACAGATTCAAAAATTTTCCATTATGGTGGCGTTTCATATCACGGAAGCGGTCAAGAATTGTTCGACAGAAATAAAAAGAATTTTTATAACCGTTGGCAAAAAGAAATACAACAAGACGGGTTGGAAGAAGAAACCAGAAATCAATATTTGGACGATTTGTGGCGTTGGAATGTAATCCGTGTTTGTGGCCGGCCAATCTTAAAATCATATTACAACAATAATCGCAAAACGTATTATTTAGGAAATACAAAACTTTTTTCACGGCCTTTTGTGACAAACATTGATTTGAAAGTATTGGAAAATGCTTTGGTATCATTCAAATTCCCAGTTTTCAAAAAGCCGTTGATATCTATTGTTATTCCTGTTTATAATCAATATGCTTATACGCATGCGTGCTTGTATTCCATTTTGAAATTTACACCGATAACTATTCCATACGAAGTTATTGTGCTTGATGATTGTTCAACGGATGAAACACAAACGATTACGGATCGAATTAAAAATATCACAGTTTATCGTAATCAAACGAATTTGGGCTTTTTAGGAAATTGTAATGCTTACATACCCAAAGCACGTGGTAAGTATGTGTTTTTATTAAATAACGATACGCAGGTGACGGAAGGTTGGTTGGATCCGGTAATAGATGCATTAAAAGAACCGAATGTCGGGGCAACAACATCTTGTGTATTGAACATTCCGGGAGCTGTTTCCAACTTATCAGATTCAAATGAAACGGATTATACGGTTCAAGCCGCCGGATTGTCTTTTTTGAAAGACGGATCGCTTTTGGGAAATTATTTCGGGTTGCCGGCAAAATATCTGAAAGATAAAAAAATGGACGTGCAATTTGTTTATGGCTGCGCTTTTGCCTTTAAGAAAAGTTTGTGGAATAAGTTGGGCGGATTTGATGAAGCGTTCTTGCCGGCTTATTTTGAAGAAGTCGATTTTTCAATGCGTGTTCGGTACAATTTGAAGAAAAGAATAGTTTGTCCCGCCAACTCAAAAATTTTCCATTACGGTATGATTTCATATTCCGGAAACGGGGGAAAAGATTTGTATAAAATCAATTATGAAAAATTTTATAATCGTTGGCAAGAACAGTTGGATCAAACGGGCTTTACCGAAACAGAAAAGGTTAAATATCTGGACGATTTATGGCGTTGGGATATCATTCGTGTTTGAGGAATTCCGGTAATGAAAGCATACTACAAAGACGACCGCAAAACATATTATTTGGGTCGGATAAAGATTTTCTCTAAACCATTTGACTACGAAGGTTTTTGATTAGTTTTCTTCTTTGTCTTCTGTTGGAGTAATGCAAACGCTGGTAATACGATTGCCTTTCTTGTCCAATACTTTGAAGTTAAATCCATAGAACGAATAAGACGCGCCTTTATGCGGAATGCGTTCCGTTTCATATAAAAGCAATCCGGCCAATGTGGTAGCTTCCTCATCCGGCAATTCCCAACCGAAACGGCGGTTCAAGTCACGAATAGATACCGAACCATCGGCAATGATACCTTTGTCCGTTTCCAAAACATTTGAAATAATGCTTTCTGACGGATGGTCGGTTTCGTCCATAATATCACCGACAATTTCTTCCAAAATGTCTTCCAAAGTGACAATGCCTTGAATAACACCATATTCATCAACAACAATGGAAAAGTGTTCGTGTCTGCGGCGACAAGCTTGCAGTTGATCCAACAAAGAAGTCGTTTCCAATACGAACCAAGGTTGCGTTGTTGCTTGCATAATATCAAAATTTTTATAATCCCCTTTGTAAGAATGCAAAGTTCTTAGTAATAATTTTGTGTGCAAAATGCCGACAATGTTGCTTTTTTTGCCTTTCCATAAAGGGATTCTGGTATAAGGACAATCCAAAATTTTATTCATCAGTTCTTTTAATGGCAAAGAAACATCAAACGAAATCATCTTATTTCGATAAGTCATAATGTCGCCGACTGAAACTTCGCTTAAATCCAGAACGCTTTTCAACATATTTGTTTCGCTTTTAATGTCGGGATTCTTGTGCATGTCAATTGCGCCACGTAATTCAGCTAATCCGTTGTCGTTCAATTTTTCTTTGCGTAACAGACCGCAAAAACGCATAACGTTTTTAACAACGGTGTTCAAAAATAATAACATTGGGGACAAAACAAAAGTTAAAAACGAAAGTACCGGAGCTACCAATAAAACAATGGTGTTCGGGTTGCGAATTGCAACGGCTTTCGGGAAAATTTCACAGAAAATCAGAACAATGAAACTGACCACAAAAGTGGATAAAAAGACACCCCATCTGGCACCCCAAAGTGAAATGCAAATGCTGGTCGTAATGGCAGTTGCGGCGATGTTGACAACGTTATTACCAAACAAAATCATACTTAAAAAGCGGTCAGGTTGGCTTTTTAATTTTTTAATCACTTTTGCGCGATTGTTTCCCTTTTTTCCCATTTCATGAATCAGGGCATCGGAAGACGCTGTAATGGCGGTTTCAACGCCGGAAAAAAACATAGATAACAACAAACAAAGAACAAGAAAAATAACGGAAAGAGTCATTTATATTCCTTTTCAATATCCAGAATACCGCGCTCATTCAACAAATGAATTAAACGAGATGCCGTTTTGTTGATAGGTTCGGGGTGTGTGTCCAAAACCATATCTGCTTTAGCATAAAGCGGATAACATTCATTGACCAATCTTTCAATGGCTTTTTTGTTGTCTTTGGCGGGAACAAGCGGACGATGATTACGTCCTTCCGTTCTGCGTGATAACAAATCGACATCGGCTCTGATCCAAACGGAAATAGCGTATTTTTTGGCAATTTCCTGTGTTTTAGCGGATAAAAAAGCACCGCCACCGGACGATAAAACGCAAGGTTCTTCGCTTTTCAAAAGCCGTTCCATAATACGTTCTTCGCCTTTGCGAAATTCCGCTTCACCATAGGTTGCAAACAAATCCGAAATACTGCATCCGGAAGCGCGTTCAATTTCTTTATCACTGTCAACAAAAGGCAGATGAAGTTTTCGGGATAATATCTTGCCCAAACTGGTTTTTCCGCAACCCATCATACCAACCAACAGAATGATTTTATTTTGTTTTAACTTTATCATTTTTGCTTTGACTCTTCTTTTAAGGGTGATTATAATTAATATCGTTTCGTTTAGCAAGACATTTATTTAAAATAGGAAAAAACGATGAAAGAAAAGAAAAAACATTACGGAATTAAATTGCTGTTGGTATTGGCGGCGGCTTTTTGTGCGTGGGTTTATTTTTGGGATGCTCCGGCTCCCAGTGGTTCTTTTGAAAAGAATTTAGGTCATGAAGTATTACAAAATTAAAAAAACAATCATTTCTTGTTTGATTGCTTTTGGCGTGATTTTTCCATCTTATGCGGCGTTGCAGGTGGAAGATTTAAGCGGTAATACGTTGGATGCAATCGGATTAAAAAAAACATTGCCATTTACATCATGGGGAAAAATTCCCTTTGATAAGTTAAAGGAAATGACGTTGGATTTATCCCGTCAAAAAAAATCGCCGGCATTGGAAAAAATGTTGTCGGAAGTTTTAATCCAACCAACTTTTATCGCACCCAACGTGTGGACGGAAACTCAATCAGTCGAATGGATGGAAACAAGGTTGCAAGCCTTGTTAAATATGTCCCGTTCGGATTTGGTTTTGCAGTTGATTGATCAGTTGCCGACCGGTTTTGTTACGAATCGAATTTTGAAAATAAAGGCAGAAGCTTTGTTGTTGCAGGATAATTGGCAACCGGCTTGTGTTATAGCGCTTCAAAACGCTTCCAAAGATGACGATTGGGGGGCGTTGCAAATGTTTTGTTTGGGGTTGGCGGGTGAAAAAGATAAAGCCCAGTTGGCCTTTGATTTATGGCAAGAAAAACACAAAAAAGAAAATATGCCGTCTTTTGTAATGGGGCAGTTGATGGACGTTTCTGTCAAAGCCCCCGAAAATAAAAAAGATTTAACGGTTGCTGAAACATACGTTTTGTTGCAATTGAAATCGGCGTTTTTGGAAGATGCTGCTTTTCCTTTGCCATATCAACGGTTGGCAGAACGTCAATTTTCCGGTTTCGGAAAGGCTATCGATGTTAAAAAATTATTCGAAATATGGCAAAAGGCCGGTTTGGATTCAGAACAGCAAGCTTATCGTTTTTATTTGCTAGTTTCTTATGCGGATTTGTTTTTACCGGATTTGCGGTTTATTCATAAAAACGGGTTGTGGCAAAATCCTTCGACCAAGCAAAATTTGTTGTTGCAAAGCGTTTTTTTGAAAGACAAGCCAGAAACACAAATTACCGGTTCGGATTTATTGTTGGGATTGTGGTTGCTGGGGCAACAAACAATGGACGCAGGACGTGTCTTTTTATTGCTGAACAAGGGCGGACTTGATTTGGAACAATTTGTGTTGGAGCAAATGAATCCATGAAAAATGAACCGAAAGTGCGTTCCGATGCGTCAAGCAAATGGATAGAAAGTTTTTTGCTTTCAATGGTCGCAGAACGCGGGGCCAGTCCCCGAACCATAGAAGCTTATCGGCACGATTTGGAAGATTTGGCGGCTTTTTTATCGAAAAAATCGATTGCTTTGCACCGGGCAAAACGCACCGATTTACAGGATTATATGCACATTGTTGTAAAAAACGGATTGTCCGAAAGAACACAGGCGCGCCGTTTATCATCCATGCATGAATTTTTCCGCTTTTTGTATTCGGAAGGTGTTCGGGAAGATAATCCGACAGAATTATTGGATTCCCCAAAAATAGGCAAGGCTTTACCCAAATATTTAACGGAAAAAGAAATTGTGCAACTGATTGAAACCGCTGATGAAAAGAAAAACGCCCGATTGGGTTTGTTGTTGGAATTGGCGTATGCTTCCGGCATGCGTGTCAGCGAATTGGTCGGATTGCCTTTGACGGCAATTTTACAGGAAGGTCAAATGGTTATGATTACCGGAAAGGGCGGTAAACAACGTATGGTTCCGTTGAATGATATCGCTTATCGGCGATTGGATAATTGGTTGATGAGCGGACGCGGTGATGCTTTGGCGCGCGGACGCACTTCAAAATGGCTGTTTCCTTCAAAATCGGGAACGGGACATTATACGCGTGATGCTTTTTTTAAGGCATTGAAAGAATTGGCTTTGGAATGTGATATTGATCCTAAAAGGGTATCTCCGCACGTGTTACGGCATTCGTTTGCCAGCCATTTGGTTGCACATGACGCGGATTTGCGCAGTGTTCAAAAAATGCTGGGACATTCGGACATTGCAACAACCGAAATTTACACGCATATTATGGAAGATCGGTTGAAAAAAATAATTTCTGAAAAACATCCCTTGTCAAATATACACAAAATCTGATATAAGAGAGTTATGAAAAAGATAAACGTTTACATAATGAAGCAACTGTTGCTGGGATTTGTGTTTATGGCGTTAGGAATGACGGCATTGATTTGGTTATCCCAAAGTTTGCGTATGATTGACTGGATTGTCAATAAAGGCGTTTCGGTCAATTTGTTTATCGAATTGACTTTGCTTGTTTTGCCGAATTTTATTGCAATTATCACGCCGTTGGCTTTTTTTATTGTCGTTTTGTTCGTTTATCAACGGTTGATTTCTGACAGAGAATTGGTCGTTATGAAATCAAGCGGTATGTCGGCGTTTGATTTGGCTAAACCGGCAATTTATATCGGTTTTATATTGATTGTTTTGGGTTATTTTTTCACGCTTTATTTGGTGCCGTATTCCGTTTCTCAATTCAAAGAATTACGTTTCAAAATCCGTAACAATTTGGCGCAAGTCGTTATTCAAGAAGGAGAATTTAACCAACTTTCCAATCAAGTGACGGCTTATGTGCGTGTATTTCGTCCGTCCGGTCACATGGAAGGGATATTGATTCACGATGACCGTAATCCGAACAAACGCGTTGTTATGGTGGCAAAAGACGGGCTTTATTTGATGGGTGACGGGGAAGCCAGAATTGTTATGCACAAAGGAACGCGTCAAGAATATAATCGTAAAACGGGCGTTTTTACATCTTTGACGTTTGACCAAAACACAATCACTTTTGAAGAAACAAAAACCAGTCAGGTTCGGTCTTTAAGCGAAGAAGAACAAAGTTTGAAACGGTTGCTGACGGCATCAGAAAATGACGGCAAATTAACGCCGTTGGAATATCGTAAATATAAAGTGGAAGCGTTCAAGCGTTTGTCACAACCTTTGTATGCGTGGGCTTTTTCGTTTATTGCGCTGTTGTCTTTGTTGTTGGGACATTATAACAGACGCGGTCAAAGTGAACGCATTTATTTGGCGGTTGCTTTGGTGGTGTTATTGCAGGCTATGGCTTTGGGATTTGAAAATTTATCCGATAAAAATTTGTGGTTTTTAATTTTTATGGGTGCCAATTTTATGGTGCCGATTATCGGTGGCTTTGTTATTTTAAAACGCGGTTATTTTATAAAAGGAAAAAACAAATTTACGCGTTGGTTGTTGCGATTTTTTCTGTTCTTTTTGATTTTGGGCAGTACCAGTTCTTTTGCGGCACACCCGCAATTTTTTACTGATGACAAAGTTGAAAAAGATATGCCGGTTGAATTTGAAGCCGACCAAATTTCATACAATGAAAAAGACGGTTCTGTTGAAGCAACCGGAAACGTTTATTTAAACCAAAATGGAACGATTTTGAAAGCGGACAGGTTGTTTTACAATCAAAAGGAAAAAAAAGGCGAAGCGGAAGGTAATGTTACCGTAATTCGACCGGACGGGGTGGAAGTACATACCGAAAAAATAGCCTTGTCAGAAGCGTTCAAGGAAGCCCAGATAAATGAAATCATATTGCATTTTGCCGATGGTTCAACGTTCAAAGCTAATCGGGTAGAACGAACGGAAGACGGTAATTTGAGCACGTTCAAAAAGGTCTTTTTTACCCCTTGTACTTATTGTGAGCCGAATAATCCGTGGTGGGATATTTCCGCATCAACGGTGGAACATAATTATTCGGAACAAGAATACACTTTTTACAATGCCCTTTTTGATGTAAAGGGCGTTCCTGTTTTCTATTGGCCGTATTTGACCTATCCGGATTTTCAAGTCAAAAGAAAAACCGGTTTCTTGGCGCCGACTATGGCTAAATCGTCCGAATTGGGATTTGGTGTAAAAACGCCTTTTTTCTGGAATATATCAAATTCACAGGATTTTTATTTTAATCCGACTTGGACGGTTACGCACTTTCCTTTGTTGCAGGGAAAATATCGCGGAATTTTCCATCAATCAGAATTGGTAACCGATTTTTCAATGACGCAAAACAAAGAAGATGACCATAACGAAGGCCATATTTTGTTAAACTATGAAAACGATTTGACGGACAGTTTCCGTTTTACCGGACAATATTACCGCGTCAGCAATCATACTTATTTCAGACGTTACCCCATAGATAATGTTGATGACCAAGTTCCATGGATTGAAAGTTTCGGTAAGTTGGAATACTTTGGTGATCAAAGTTACGGTTATGCACGGGTAATGGATTTCCAAAATTTGCGTGATTACGTCAGTAATGATTCTATGCCTGTGGTTTCACAAATCAATTATGCTTATACTACAAGACCGTTTTGGAATGGGCTTTACAGCGTTTCAACAATCAACGGCGCTGATGTTTATCGAAAAACGGAAGAACGATCTTCCAGATTATCTCTTTCTCAACAATTCTTGCTTCCCTACATATCGTCAACCGGATTTGTCCTTGAAAATCAAGTGACCGGACGGGTGGACGGTTATTTAACGCGTACCGATGACCGAAAATCAAATGATGTATCTCGTTTTTATACAAATGCATCAAGTAAAATCAGCTATCCCGTTATGCAAGCGGGAGAAAGTTATAGTCAGGTTGTTGAACCGATTGTTATGGGTGTATGGAGTCCCAACAAAAAAATCGATGAAGATGACAATATTCCGAACGAAGACAGTTTGGATGTCGTTTTTGATGACGTGAACTTATTTACGGCAAACCGTTACAACGGATATGATCGTGTGGAAACGGGAACGCATGTCAATTATGGAATGAAATGGAGTTTATACGGACCCGAAAATATGTTTTTATCCGCTATGGTCGGTCAATCATACCGAATTCGTGAAGAAAAAAACTTAAACGTTAAAGATACCGGCTTTAATAAGCATTTTTCAGACTATGTCGGATACATAAACATGGATTTCAAAGATGTCGGATTGGGTTATCGTTTTCGTATAAATCAAGAAACTTTACGGCATGAAACGTCCGAAACGCGTTTTTATTTGGGACGTGATCCTTTACGTTTTAATGTTTCATACCTATATTTAAAAGCATCACATGAAGCCGTGATCAGTAATGCTTTGAAGGATCGTGAAGAAATTTATTTTTCGCTTCAATCAAAGATAACGCAAAATTGGTCCGGTTTGGGTTATTACAGATATGATTTGGCAAAAGACGGCGGACCCGTTGAAGCGGGGGGTAATTTGCAATACGATAATGAGTGTTTAAGTTTGATTTTTTCAGTCGAAAAAGAATTTACAAAAGATAAGAATTACAAGGGCGATACGTCTTTTAATTTGAAACTTGTCCTTAAAACATTAGGAGGTATTTGAAGTGTTTAAAAAATTGGCTTTTTTGTTTTTGTGTTCATTGGTGTATGTTACCAGTGCAAATGCCGCGCAAATCGTTGCAACTGTTGATGATGAAATAATCACCAGCCAAGATTTACAAGACAGAATGAAAATGATGGAAAAATTGTATAATGTTTCTTCCGGAAAAATTCCAAAAGATAAAGTTTTGGATGCGCTTATCAATGAAAAAGTTCAAATAATTACGGCAAAAAACGCCGGCATTTCTTTGACGGCCGAAGAAGTAAAAGAGCATATTGCTATGTTGGAAAAGCAAATGCCACAAGGCAGCTTCAAACAATTCATTGAAGAAAACGGAATTTCGGAAGATACTTGGATGGCGCAAATTTTATCCGGTTTGTTTTGGATACGTTATGTGCAACATCAAAATATAAAACGTCCGACTGTTTCCGAAAAAGAAATCGATGCACAAATTAAAAAAATTCGTCAGGAATTTAAACAACCGGCTTATCTGTTGGCTGAAATCTATATTCCGTTTGATAAAGACGAAAAAGCGGCCCATGAATTAGCCGATTCATTGTTTGAACGGATTGTCGGTGGTGAATCTTTTACCGATTTGGCTTTGACTTATTCAAAGGGAAAAACCGCCGATCAAATGGGTGATTTGGGTTGGGTAAAAGCCGGCCAATTGGAAAAAGCGATTGATAAAATTTTGCCCGAATTAAAACCGGGGCAATTATCAAAACCGATTAAAGGTAAAAAAGGATATACAATTTTATTGATGCGCGATTATCAAGCGCCGTTAGATTCCGATGAACAAGAGGTTATTCAAGCTTCTCAATTGGTTTTGCATGAGCAAGATTACGAAAAAATAAAACCTGAATTGGAAAATGCGGCTCGTTCATGTATGTTGTTTACGCAATTTGCGTCCACGCATGGTTTGGAAGATTCTCATTCGGGTGCATTGCCGGAAATGGTTGTGTCACGTATGCCGGGTGATTTGAAGAAAATTTTGGACGGTCACAAAGTCGGCGAACTGATCGGTCCGATTGAAATGTCGCCTTATGTTTTGTTTGTTATGAAATGCGGCAGCCGTTTTATTTCAGTAATTCCTTCCCGTGATGAAATTAAAATGGAATTGGAAACGGAAAAAATGGAAAAAGAAGCAGAAAAAATATTAAAAGAAGCCCGTAAAAAATTGTTTGTGGAAATTAAATGATGTATGACTTAAAGCAAATTATTCAAAAATACGAATTGAACGCCAAAAAATCTTTGGGGCAAAATTTTATTTTGGACGAAAATTTGCTTGTCAAAATTGCCAAACTTTCTTTGGCAGGGGTAAAACATAATCAGGTTTTGGAAGTCGGTCCCGGTCCGGGTGGTTTGACAAAAGCTTTGTTGGAGCAGGGGGATTTTCCCATAACCGCCATTGAAAAAGACGACAGATGCGCCAAAGCGTTGGCTGAATTGTCAAGCGAATTTCCCAATCGATTGACGGTTTTGAATGAAGATGCTTTGACTTTTGATGAAAGTTCGTTGGGTAAAGATATTTGCGTTGTTGCCAATTTGCCATACAACGTATCAACGGTTTTGTTGGTCAAATGGTTGCAAAAGATTGATTTGTTTTCCGGTTTGACTTTGATGTTTCAAAAGGAAGTTGCCGATCGTTTAACCGCAAAGGAAAATGATGAAGCTTACGGGCGATTGTCCGTTTTAACCGGTTGGCTGACTGATGTATCTATGTTGATGATTTTACCGCCATCTGTTTTTACGCCGGCGCCAAAGGTGACTTCGGCTTTGGTTCGTCTTACGCCCAAAAAAGAAAGGCAAACGGGATTTTCATTTGATACAATGTCCAAATTGACACAGGCGGCTTTTTCACAACGCCGGAAAATGTTAAGAAGCAGTCTTAAAACCCTGGGTTTATCATCCGATGAAATAGAGCAAATATGTGTCGTAGCCGGTATCGAAAGTAATTTGCGTGCCGAACAAGTTTCTGTTGATGCTTTTTGTAAAATGGCCGGTTGGTTGGAAAGGAAAAAATGCCGATAACAAAAAATGAAAAAGGTATTCGTTTATCCGTGCGTGTAACCCCCGGCGCAAAGCGTAATGCTTTTGACGGAATGTGGAACGGAACGCATTTGAAAATATCTTTGCAAGCACCGGCCGTTGACGGAAAAGCAAACGAAGCTTTGATAGATTTTTTATCTGAAATGTTGGATGTCAAAAAAAAGAACATTTTTATCGTGACAGGACAAACATCAAGGTGTAAAGTAGTTTTGATAGAGCAAGCAAGTGAAAGGACAGAAGAATGGTTGAAACAAAAATTATTGACGGTAAGCAAATAGCAAAAGAATTTCGTGAACAATTGGCTAAAAGAGTTCAAAAATTGGGATCTACACCCAAATTGGCGGTTTTGGTTGTTGGCGAACATCCCGCTTCCCAAATTTATGTCCAAAATAAAAAGAAAGCTGCTGACAGTGTCGGTATAGATGTCAATATCTACAAAATGGACACAAACGAAACAGAAGAAAATATCTTAAAATTGATTGCGGAATTGAATGAATCAAAAGATGTCGATGGTATTTTGTT
Organism: Alphaproteobacteria bacterium; assembly: GCA_017632555.1. The sequence continues at coordinate 17,585 of JAGBRF010000059.1, forward strand.
GCAATTACCGGTACCAAGACATTTGAATGCAGAAGCTTTAATCAGTGCAATCAGCCCGCAAAAAGATGTGGACGGGTTGAACCCTCAAAATGTCGGAAATATGGTTTCCGGATTACCGGCTATGATTTCATGTACGCCGTTGGGTTGTTTGTATTTGTTAAAACAAGTTTTACCGTCAATGACGGGCTTGCACGCCGTTGTTGTAGGGCGTTCCGCTTTGGTCGGAAAACCGTTGGCACAGTTGTTGTTGCAAGAAGATTGCACCGTTACACAAGCACATTCCAAAACGCGTGATTTGGGCGAATTGACAAAACAGGCTGATATTTTGGTTTGTGCGGTCGGTAAACCGGGTTTGATAACCGGCGATATGATAAAACCGGGTGCCGTTGTTATCGATGTCGGAATCAACAGACTGGATGACGGTAAAATTGTCGGCGATACATTGTTTTTGGAAATGTTGGGAAAAGCATCTTATGTAACGCCTGTTCCCGGTGGTGTCGGACCGATGACAATTGCGATGTTATTATGGAATGTTGTCAAGGCGGCAGAGGGACATTATTCTGATTGCAAAGACTTGATTTTAAAATAAAATTTTTTTGATTTTCTGGTATTTTGCTCTTTACAAGCAACAAAAAGAATGTTAAAATATAAGAAGTAGTGGAGAAGTCTTTAATTCGGGAGGTTTTCTATGCATTTGAAGAAAATTTTAACATCTGTTTGTATGGCATCTCTTTTGGGTGTTTGTGTGACAACAAATGCCTATGCAAAAGACAGACATTTGATGACCGATTCAAACGCAAATAGTTTGCTGGCGTCAATTACAGGCTTGGAAGGTACGGATGTTATCTTGAAAACCGCCGATTTAGCTACATTTGTCAAGCAATATATTTCTTTTGGTGAACTGGGTGCAATCGGATCAGATTTGAATTTGGAAGAAGGCGCTTTGGGTGATCTTTTGGCCGATTGCGGCGGTGGCGCATCGGGTCTTTTGGATGGCCTTGGTGGCGGTTTAGGTGGTTTTGGTGATATAGCTTCAGGACTTGGCGGTATGGGTGATATCGCATCCGGATTGGGCGGTATCAACGGCCTTGGTGATATTTCCGGTATTGCCGGCGGTATGGGTGGTATGGCCGGTGGTCTGGGTAGCAGCTTGGGCGGTATAGCCGGTGGCTTTGGTGGCGGTATGGGCGGTGGAATGGGTAACTATGCCAGTATATTGTCGGATGCCGTACAAGTTGTCGATGTTTCTGTTAGAACCATAAAAGGTGACGATGTCAGTGTCGGCGAGTACATGACAGCGGGTGGTTCTGTTTTAGGTGCCGCAGGGTCGGCTTTGGGTGGTTCAGGCGCGGGATCTGCTTTGTCTGCGGCCGGTACCGCAGCAAAAGTGGGTGGCGGTCTTTACGACAATGTAATTGACGATAAAGACAAAGACGATAAAGACGATAAGGATGGTAAGGACGATAAAGGTAAGGAAGGGGAAGATAAAAAGGACGAAAAGAAAACCGAAGGCGAGGAACAAAAAGAAGCCGGAACAAAAAGTATATGTAACATATCCATTCCTGCCGAATTGCAAAATTTGGGCTTTGATGAAGACATAATGAAAAATTCGGGTCAGATGACGGATTTAATTACAAACAAATTATTACCGCCACCAGACGGAGCTGCTATCAGTAGCGGACTTTCACCCGATGAAGAAAAATTGGAACGTCAAAAAGCACGGTTTGCTTTGCGTGATGCTGCTGTTGCCGATGCTTATGCTTTTGGGGCTAAAATTCAATCTATGGCGAAAGATATTAAATCCGAAACATACGATAAATTAAAAGACGGTGTAAGCGGTATTGCCGAAACACTTCAAGAAAAAGCAAATGCGGGTAATATAGCGGCCGAAGCGAATAACATACAACAAATAATTTCTAATCAAATCGGTGCTATGAACTTGCGTTTGAATGCAGCCAATAAAATAGCTGAAATAAAGTTGGATGATTGATAAAGGGGCCAAAAGGGGAAAGCGATGATAACAAAAACAAAAACTTTCGCACTTTGTTTAGCGTTCGCTTTAATGCAGAGCGTTTCTGCTTATGCCGTGATAGAGCCCGTCAAAGTAATGCAATATTCAATCCGTAATACCAGCACTACCATAGAAGTTATTGAAAATACCGTGGCTTTGCTTACATCGGTTCAAAATACCATATTACAGGGGGATATCGGTGCTATTATACCGGATATGCCGGATATGGCGAGCCTTGAAGATTTGGGGGATTTTTCACCGACTATGCCGGCAGAATTGGAATCGGTAATTTCTTCAAAAGATGCAATGCCACAAATTCGCGGATATATTGAAAACGAATTAAAGAATGTCAATTTTGATGATATGATTCAACAACGTGATGCTTTGTTGGATGTTTCCAGACGATTGAATACCAGTGCAACGGAAGCTATTGGTTTGGCAAAGCAAATGGGAACCAAATTGAATGAATCAACATCGGAAAATAAATCCATGATTAAATACGCATTTGAAGCTTTGACCCAACATTCGAAGATAGCACAAGAAAACGCATTTGGTATCAAGGCCACTGTGGAAGATACGATAAGCAATACGTTGGATTCACGAATTTTGGAAACAACCGCACAGGGAATTATTGCAAAAGTTCGTGAAAAGGGTATCAATCGTTCATGGTTGACGGGAATCAGTTCCGCTAAATTGCCCTTCGGAAAACAAGGGGGTGCCAAATGATAAAGAAAATAGCAACTCTTTTGGCTTTATCTTTGATTTTACCCGTTCGACCGGTATTGGCAAGGTATGAAATGAAAGCCCCAACGGAACAAATGCAGTTGTTGGGTCAATATGCTAAACAAATAACTTCGACCAGTCTTTATGTTTCAACAATTGAAGAAGGGTTGGCATATATTGTTTCATCCGGTGCTTTGGATCAAAATGCGGTAATGAAATTTTTGGCGGGGAATGCCGGCTTTTTAGGTGATTTCCAAGATAAATTACATTTTTCAGATGCATCTTCTTTTTCATCTTTGTTGGGTGAAAATGTTGGTGATTTGGGCGCCAGTTTAGGTGGCAAATTGGGTGGTTTAGGTGGCAAATTGGATGGCTTGGGCGACCAATTAGGCGGTTTAGGTGATAAAGCATTGGGATATGCCCGAGATGCCGGTATGAATGATTGGGCAGATGGTGTCGGTGCTTCATTGAATGAATTGGGTGGATATGCTCAAAATGCGCAACAAACACTTAGCGGATATGCCCAAAATGCGCAACAAACTATCAGCGGATATGCCCAAAATGCGCAACAAACATTCAACAATTATGCACAAAGTGCACAGCAAACCATCAACGGTTATGTGCAAAACGCACAACAAAGCATTGGCGAATATACACAAGCGGCTCAACAAAAAATCGGCGAGTATGCACAAGGTGCCAAGGATGCTTTGGGGAATGCCGTTGGTACTGTAAAGGATACGGCCGGAAATATTGTGGATGGTGTGAAAGAAAGTGTATCAGATTCTTTCTATAACAAAGACAAGTCCGATTCATCGCTTGAACGGGTTGTTGAAGTAAAAAGCAATTTCGGTGAACCGCAGGCAAGTAAAGAAGCGGCTCAAAAATTCATCCGTTCACGTTATTTTTACAGCACAAAAGATGGTGATAAATATGAAGGAAAGCCGTTGATAAATACTTCGGATGCGGAAGTCAGAGTCGGAAAAAACAGAAGAGGGTATTTGAAGGAAATTGCGGCAACTTCTTTGGGAATTGCGTTTGAAAACTTGACTCAAGCCAAAGAAGATTCAATCACTCGATTGAAAGCGTTGCAAGACCAGGCAAATGCCGCCGAAAGTATGGACGATAAAAAGGCTGTTGAAGTGTCAATGGTTCAAGAAAGAATTCGTCAACGTATATTGGGTTTAAATATTGAAATAACGGCATTGGAATTGGAAGTGGTAGACGAAATGCAGACATTGGAACGGAAATATATCATTCCCAGAACAATGGAACAAATTACCGCAGACACAAAAGCTGAATTGGGTGAAAAAGAACCGGAAGCAGGAGAGAAAAAATGACATTAAGAAAACTCATTTTATTATGTATGATAGGTGTCTTGATGTTAGCCTTTGAACCAGCAAAGGCACAGACCCAATTTTCTCAGGATGATTTTGATACGGATAGTATGAGCCCCGGACATTTCAAAGCTTTGGAATGTGCAGCAATTGATGTAGCCAATGTTTTAGTTACGCCTTTACCGATTGTGGATCCCAAAACGGACAGGGATACACTTATGACGGCCAGTGAATCCATTACAAATAATTTTGAAGCTTTACTTCAATTGATAAAATACATTGAAAAAATGCGTAAATTATCATTGAATCCTTTTTCTTTGATGCAGGATATTGATATTACAAAAGTTACACCAATCAAGAATGTGACAAGCGGTGCACAAACAATAGTCGATGGATTTAAGGGAAATATGCCGAAAATCCCTTCGGATTTGGAAGGTTTTGTAATGGCTAATTTTGAAAAGCATGAAAGTACGGAAGATGCTATCGAAAAAATTGCAGTGACGGCCAATCCGGTGGGTTCGGTTGAAAAAATTGTTGTTCAAGAACGCCGTGATGCTTTTATTCAACAGGCAATAATTGATTTGCATGCCGATATTTTGGTTGCCAAAAAGAAATTGGCTGATTTGAAGGAATCTGATTCTGAAGCGCAAGATTCATCGTCAACGGGCGATACAATCGGTACTTTGAATATGTCAATTCAAATGAAAAACTATGAAAACCAAGTTCAAGCTTTGGAACAAAATTTAAAAACTATGCGCATCACTTTGGAAGGTATTAAGAATTTAAGATCGGCCAGTATGATAACGGAAAGTGCGGATTCTGAAACGGAAAACGCCGGCATTGAATATCCTGAAGAAGATGAAGAAGACGAAGACGATAAAATTTTTAATGCGGGAGAAAGAAAATGATTAAAGTGTTGTTGAATTCTGTTTGTTTGGTTGTTTTATGCGCCGGATTGGCTGGTCCGGTAATGGCAGCCGATTCTTCCTCAGATGCTTTGCCACGTCCTGTCGGACAAACAAAAGAAGAAGCACAGAAATCAGGTTCTTCCGCAGGTGGTGTGGTGCGCCCCGCAGAAGAGGCTCGTCCCGTTGGACAAACAAAAGAAGAGGCTTTGGCTTCGCAGAGAAATGAAGTATCCGGCATTGTGGACCAACCAATCCAACAGGGCAGTGGGGAATTAGGTGGAACGGTCAATTCTTCTTCAAGGGCAAAAGCTGATACCATTGATGCCAGAGCAAAGGGAAATGCGGCACAACGTTTACAGGCTTTTCCGAAAGAAGAAAAAAGAACGTACGCGACCGCAGTCAGCAGATTGGAACAAAAAACGGTTAAACCGGAAGTAAGCAAAGCATACCAAATCGATATTCAAGATGCCGTTATGTTGCATAACTTGATGAACTCGCTTTCGAAACGGAAAAAAGAAATTAAAGATTTTGAATTGGCCGTTAAGGATAAAGCAGTTTGTAAGGCTCGTTTGGAAGATTTCGAAGAATGTAATGAAAAATGGTTTGCCGATTATTTTGCCAATCCGAAACAAGTTTGGAATACGTTAAAAACAATGACGAACGGAATCATTGTTGATTATGATTTGAATGTGGAAAACGAGGCAAAAGAAGATATTGAAGCTGATAATTTCTTAGCTGGTTTGGGAAATAATCCGACAGCAGATGTAATGGGTAACCGTTTGTTTTACGATGGCGAAAATTTGTTGAAGGATTTGAAAAAACAAGCCGGTGTGCGTGAAACGGAACAAAAAGAACATTATGCCGTTTCGGCTTCTGTAAAGGAAGTAATGAGAGAAGCGCCCGAAATCGACATAACCTTTGCTGTTTTGAATTTATTTTATCCTGATCAAGATGCAAAAAAATGGGGCGCTGTGCGTAAAGCGGGCGGACATTCATTACCTTTGTGGGAAGACCAAAAATATTTGTATGACAGACAAGTTTGGAAACCAAAATATGACGGCATCGTGAAAACGTGTGAACAACAAGGTTGTACATGGCCGCAAAATTGGAAAAGGGAAGCCGATGTTAAAGCGGAAGTAAAATACGATTATTACTTTTATGATGAAGTCAAAACGGCGCATTCCAATTTTGTGAAAAAAGCACAAAGTTTGATATGTGTAAAACATCATAAAAAGAATCCGTGTGTTTTGACCGATGAACAAAAACGTCCACCGGAAGTTGCACCGCGTCCTTTACCACCGGTCTATGAAGAAATTTTAATACTTAAAGATGACAATAATGTTGTGCCTGTTCAAGATGGCGGTATTTATCCGCAAGTGCCGGCCAACTTAAATGCATCTATACTGCCCAAAATTTCATCGATGGATTTATTCAATCCACTGGGGCAATCTGAACCGAATGTAGTTAAAATGGGTATTTTTACACCGGGAACTTTGTGGCAATCTTATGCCAATGACGGATTCAAGCACGTCAAAAATAACGGCGAATTTGATAAGTATTTTTCCGTTTCAAAGAAAGGTGTTAAAACCAAAAAAGCGTCCGAAGAAATCGAAGGCAACAGATTATCTTTGTATTTGTTGTACACACGCGAATTGGAAAACGCCGAAGAAACATATACAAGTTTGAAAAATGATGCCGAAGAATTAAAGGCAAGTATCAAAGATGCGGTGGATGCCATAAACAAAAACAGAGCCGAAAAAATAGTCATTAAGGAAGACATAGACTATTTGAATAAAAAAGATTTGGATAAGTTGTTAGATGATTTGAAAAAAGGCAAGAAAAAGTTAGTAAATAAGGCCAAAAAAGGAATAGCAAAAGCCAAAAAGAATGCCGTCGAACTTTCTGAAATGGGTGAGCTTATTCCGGTTGAAACAGCGCAGTCGATAACAACAACGGATGCGGAAGCATTGGCTGAAAACAATGCAAAAGAAGTAAAAGCCAGTGTTAAACCGACTGCCGTGTTAAACGAAAGTGCCCTTTCCGGTAAAAGAACACAGGCTTTGATGGAATATAAAGAAGGCGATAAGGCAGTGAAAGGTACTTCTTTGAAGTCTTTGGAAGAGGAAGCCAAATCGCAATTGAGCAAAAAGCCGAAAGAAGCGCGTGAAGAAAGATTTTTGCAAATAGATTTGGCTTATATCAACGCATTGGAAGCGGACAAAGATGCAGAAGCCGTGATAACCGAAGAAACGGCGTTGGCATTCAATTCCAATGATAAAAATGGTAAGACCGGTTCTTTGGCTCAATCACGTGCAAATCAAAAATTATTGGACATTTTGGCTGAAAGCACTTATAAAAAGAAAAAGAAAGAAATAGAA
>JAGBRF010000060.1 GCA_017632555.1 Alphaproteobacteria bacterium
AAGATTTTGGGCTTGGGTTTTATCCCAAGCCTTTTTTTTACAACACCGGCACCCAACACGTATCGCGGATATCGTCTGCACCGGTAATCAACATTATCAACCGATCCACGCCCAAAGCATTTCCGGACGCTTGTCCCATACCGAATTCAAGGGCTCTCATAAAGTCTTCATCTATCGGATACGTATATCCGTAAAGTTGTTTTTTTATCCGACTGTCCGTTTCAAATCTTTGGCGTTGTTCCTTTACGTCCGTCAATTCGGAAAAAGCATTACATAATTCAACACCGCACACATATGCTTCGAAACGTTCACAAACGCTTTCGTGCCCCGGTTTACGCCGTGCCAACGCACCCAAACAAGTCGGGTAATCATACAAAATTGTCGGTACTTTATGCCCTAACCTGTGTTCGATTTTTTCCATCATAATGCGAAAGAAAATGTCTTCCCAAGAATCATTTTCACCGCACCAAATCCCCTGCTTTGATGCCAACGCCCGTAATTTATCCGGTTTGGGTAAAACGGCCGGATTTTTATCCAAAGTGGACATAATATCTATACCGGCATATTTTTTGAAAGCATCTGCCACCGTGATACGTTCCCATTTTTCAAACGGGTTGCATTTGGATTTACCAAAACGCAAAAATTCCACACCGCAAATTTTGGCACAACGTTTAACTAAACTTTCCGTATCTGCCATCATTGCTTTATAATCCGTATTTTTGCGATACCATTCCAACATGGTAAATTCAGGCAAATGCGTTTGACCGATGGCTTCGTTGCGATAACAATGGCACAGTTGATAAATTTTCGGCATACCCGCCACCAACAATTTTTTCATCGACAGTTCCGGTGAAGTGTGCAAATGCCTTTCCACCGAATCTTCCCCGATAGGCGAATCCATTTGCGTAGTAAAAGCCTTTAAATGCACCTCCATACCCGGACAAACTTGCAAAGCGGGCGTATCGACTTCCACAAAGCCTTTTGCGTCAAAAAAACGCCGAATCTCTTTCAAAACGCGCATTCGAACGATTCGCTTATCCGCATTTTTCATATAAATTTCCGGTTGCCACCAATTTTTTTCTTTATTTTTCATCATCTTGCTCTTGCCTTTTGTTTCAAATTATGATATATTGCTTTCGATTTTTATAATAATAGAGGTAGCACAAAATGAAAGCACAAGCAAATCAAATCAGACCAGGTTGGGTTTTAGACCACAATGGCAAACAATATTCTGTTACAAAAATAAATATTATTCAACCGGGAAAAGGTGGCGCATTTATTCAAGTTGAAATGCGTGATGTCAAGAACGGAATCAAAACCGAAGAACGTTGGAGAACGGCTGATACTGTTGAAAAATTGATGAGTGAAGAATTCGATTGCACTTACTGGTATAAAGAAGGCAGCAATTTGATTTTCATGAATTCCGAAAACTATGACCAATTCGAAGTTCCCGAAGAATTGATGGGCGAATCGGCTTTGTATTTACAAGATAATATGCAAGTTACTGTCAACTTCATCGAAGGAAAACCAATCGGCGTCAACTTACCGCCTCAGGTTGTTTTGGAAGTGAAAGAAACTGAACCAAGCATCAAAAATCAAACAGCTACAACATCTTATAAACCATGCGTTTTGGAAAACGGCATTAAAACAACTATTCCGCCGTTTGTCAGCGCCGGTGAAAAAATTGTTGTTTCCACAATTGATAACTCTTACGTTGAAAGAGCAAAATAATGGCAGAACTTCGCGGAAAATTGTCGCCAATGGAAAGACGCAGAGCCAGTTTGGAACGTGCTGAAACACGCGAACAGCAACGTCTTTCTTCTTTGTCGGCTGTATTGAATGTGATGATTAAAGCCGTCCAAAAGGCCGGACGCAGCATGGTACGTGACTTTGGGGAAGTTGCCCAATTGCAAGTACGTGAAAAAACCGCAGGCGATTTCGTTTCCGAAGCGGATATTCGTGCTGAAAAAACGTTGATTGAATCATTACAGGAAGACCGTCCCGATTATGGTATTATATCCGAAGAATGCGGTGAAATCGAACCGAAAAACGGATCTCCGTTCACTTGGATTATCGATCCGATTGACGGAACAAACAATTTCATCCACGCTTTACCGCACTTTGCAATTTCGGTGGCTTTAAGATACCACGATGAAATCACGGCGGCGGTTTTATTCAATCCGATTACGAACGATTTATATTATGCCGAAAAAGGACAAGGATTTTTTGTTATGACCCAAACGGGAAGCAAACGTTTACGCATTTCCGGTCGTAATGATTTATCAACGGCTTTGATCGGTTTAAACAACAAAGAAATTAAAATCACGGAAAAGATTGTTTCAAAAATCGGTGCTTTCCGTCATTTAGGCGCAAATACTTTGGCTTTGGCCAGTGTCGGTTCAGGTCAATTAGATGCTTTGATTATGACAAAAGGAACACCGCTTTGGGATATCGCAACCGGATATTTATTTATTAAAGAAGCCGGCGGACGTATGGCTACATTGTCCGGAAAAACAGATTTGAAGGATTTGATGGAAGCCGACATTGTCGTTGCGTCCAATTTGTCGTTGTTTCCGAAGATACAAAAGGCATTTAAATAGGGAGGGTTTTTAAATGAAACGTTTTTTTGTTTTTCTGATTTTGGGATTGGTTATTTCAAGCGGTGTAATGGCTCAACAACAACAGCAAAAAACACGTAGAGTTCCGTTTTTGCCCTATGCCGGTGTGACGGTACAGGAAGAAAAACGCGGTGACCGTGTTGTATCCAGACCGGCAATGGCTGCTTCTACGCAAAAAACCGTTTTCTTCGATAAAGATTCTTCCGATTTAAGACCGGATCAGGCAAAAAATTTAATCCAAATCGGAAAATGGTTGGAAAGAGAAAGCGGTTCACATTATTACGTTTACCTTTATTCATCACCTGAAGTATCCACCGATTTGGCAAAAAAACGTGGCGATACGGTCATTCAAGCATTGTCTGATTTTAACGTAGGAGAACCGATTATACAAATCGAACACAGAAAATCACCAGTGATTAACCCAAATCGTGTTGAAATTCATTTGCATTCAACTTCGGGATCTTTGGGAGCAGCATCTTCGAACTTTGGAGCGGGGTCTTCAAACACCACTCGTTCGAATTTTTAATGTTTTATAAAAAAAGTTGACAATTTATAAAAAAAGTACTTGCCTTTTACTTTTAAATAGTGTATAAAAGTATCGTCAAGTTTTGATGGATTATTTAAAATGAAAAAAGACATTCATCCAGATTACCACGAAGTAACCGTTGTTATGACAAATGGTGAAAAGTTTACAACAAAAACAACGGCTGGTAAAGCTGGCGACACAATTCGTTTGGATATTGATCCGTTGACACATCCGGCATGGACTGGAATTCGCCGTTTGGTTGATTCTGCAGGTCAAGTTTCGAAGTTCCAAAAGCGTTTTGCTGGTTTTACAAAGAAAAATTAAAAGGCGTCTGCATTTGTGCGGGCGTTTTTTTTCCTAATGAAGGAGTTGATAAAATGGCATTGAAAAGTACAATAGAAAAGTGTTCCTTACAAGCAAGTGACTTTCCGAAATTGGAAAAATTCTTGGCTTTCGGTGGGATTCGTTTTGGTAACCGCTTCCCTTGCGTTTGGGAAAAAGCCAAAAACTTTCGCAAAATGCCAACTTCTTTAAAAGCAACCGGTCTTGTTGCAAAACGCGGAGCGCGTGATTAAACAAATACACTTGCTGTTTTCAGTAAATTATATTAACATCAATTTCAAATTGTTGGGGCGTCGCCAAGTGGTAAGGCAGCGGATTCTGATTCCGCCATTTCGTTGGTTCGAATCCAGCCGCCCCAGCCAA
>JAGBRF010000061.1 GCA_017632555.1 Alphaproteobacteria bacterium
CCGAATCCGCCGATAATGTAGACAATGAGACGCACGTTTTTAAAAACGGATGCGGTGACCGCAAAAGCCCGTTGAAAAATGTCGTCATCAGCGCCAGCCCCAAAACCGTACAACAAGATGCCGGCCACCAAGGCAAAAGTTGCATATTTTAATAATGTTTTCATTTTTTTCTCCTTTATATAAAGTTAAACAAACTTAAAAACCTCTTTTAAGTTATGTCTTTATCATAACAAAATTTTCGGTCTTGTCCAGTCCTTTTTTTAAAAAAAGTGTTAAAAATGTCAAAAAAAGATAATTTGTTAATAAAAAATTAACCTTTTTATTCTATGATAAAGGGCACCATATGGGATTTGACATAAAAGGGGCCGAAAAATGCAACAAAAAGCGATCATTGGGATGATGTTATGGATTTGCGCACTGCCTGTTTGCGGGGTTGGCGCAGATTTGTTGGCAGATGAACAAGGGCCCACGGCGGATCAGGCCGTTTCCACCGTCACTGCCGGTGAAGATTTTTTAACCCCTTCATATGTGGTTCCTGCCAGCGAAAAAACATCTTTGAATCAAACGGAACCTATCCCGTCAGAAGTGGATATTTTAAACGAAATTTTCGGTACATCTGCGGTTGTCCCCCCGCAAAAAGAAGCTCCCCAAAAGCCCGTTCAACGCACCTTTTCGCCCGCAACGGGGGTGCAAAAAGCAGATAAACCGTTGTTGACGCCTTTGCCGGATGTGATGTCCGTTGCCTTGGATGAAACGCCGATTTTGCCCAAAAAGATGCCCTTTACGCAAACCAATTATGCCGATCAATCCTTGGCCTTTGTTGAAAGCGGTATGACGGGAACCTTTCATATCCCGCGTGAAGTACGTATTACCTTTTATTCGGGGCAATCTTCTTTGTCCGCTCAAGCGTTAAAGTGGGCGCGTGCTTTTGCCGTGCGTGTGGTGCGGGATCCCAGATTGTTGGCCGAAATTCGTGTCAGTGAAGAACAGTGGAAAGTTCAAGAAAAACGCTTGAGTATGATTTTGCAAATTTTAAAGGAAGAAGGTGTTTCGCCCCATCAAATTCGTGTTTACAAAACGGAAAGAAATCCCGACAGCATCCTGATGGGGTATGTATATAATTCCGAACAAACACAATCAAAAACAGGGGTGAAAACACAAACAGATGAACAAAAATTAATTGATTGGTAAAAAAAAGCTTGTTTCTTTTTTTTATATCGTGTATTTATAATGGAATGAGAGGGAGTCAAAAAATGAAAAAAACAATTTTAAAGCAATTCTTTTTAGGAACGGTGTATTCTATGATTTTGGCTTTGCCGGCGGCCGCCCAACAATTTATTGATTGTTCTGAAGAAAACGCGAATTGTGATGTGTTGTATGCATCAGAAGATGTTTTTGTGGATAATGTTCAAAGTCGGGGCGTCAAAACAACCGATAAACCTTTGGCCGAATCAAAGCCTATAGAGGTGTTGCCTTCTGGCAATTCCGGTAATTATCGCGTCGTTTTACCAAAGGGGGCAACGGTGGCTTCGGATGCCGCCAATCCTGTGCCTGGAACCGTGGTTGTCCCTGATAAAAAAACAAATTCTCGCGTGGATGTGATGCCGGACGGGTCCGTTAAAACAACAACAATTGAAGTAACAACTGAGGCAACTCCAGAAGGCGGGTATCAGGAAACAACCCGTCGGGTAGAACGGTTGGATGCCGAAAAGAAAGGGGCCGTGTGGGTGGAAAAAACCTTGGCTGATAAGGTTGATTACGGGGATCAAATCCACGATTGGGAAGCGGCCCGCGGGGAAACGTTGCGTTCGTTGTTAATGCAGTGGGGCGAAGTGTCTGGGTGGACCGTTGTTTGGAAGTTGGATAAGGATTATAAGTTGGAAGCCGGCGTTGTGTTCCGGGGAACATTTACAGAAGTGTCCAGTGCAATTATTCGGACTTTTGCACGGGCGGTTCCGCCACCAATCGGTACTTTCTATAAGGGAAATCGTGTGTTAGTTGTCAGTGTACAGGAGGATGAGAATGCTCATTAAAAAATTCAGTTTAGCTCTGTTGGCCGGGTGCTTTGTTTTAGCTTCGTGTAACAAATATGTTGCTGAAGCCGATAAGCGTATTGAAACGACTTTGGCGCGTGCAGAAGAATATAGGGAAATTGCTGAAATCCCCGATTTGCCGCAATCAATGGATACTGTGCGTGTCCAAAATGATATTTGGTTGGGGGTATCCAGTACCAAGATTATGGAAGGAGAAGCTTTGCCTTCCTGGGTTGAAAAAGATGATGGTATCACAATTTCTATTTCCGAAGATGCATCTTTGTCCGATATTGTTCAAGAAATTTCAGATATGACAGGACTGACCATCCGGATGGATGATTTGAAGGCAGAAAATGCCATTCCTGAGGACAAGGTGCCCGTGAAATATTCCGGAAAATTGAGCGGATTGCTTAATTATCTGGCTAATCGTTATGGTTTATATTGGCGCTATAAAGATGATGTGATTACTTTCTTTACGCAGGAAACACGTGTCTTTACCGTGTATGCATTGCCGACCGAAACAAACTTGACGGCTAATATGAGCGGTGCGACCTTGAGTGAAGGCGGCGGTGGTAACGCCTCATCCAGTTTGTCCGTTAATACAGATCTGAAAGTTTGGGACAGTATTGAAGAAGGGGTCAAACAGGTTGTCGGGGATAACGGAAAGTTGTCTTTCAGCCGTGTTGCTGGGACTGTGACGGTGACGGCCAGCCCGTATATTGTGCGAAAAGTGGCCGCTTATATTGCTAACTGGAACGAAAAATTGTCCCGTCAGGTGGCAGTTACTGTGCGTATTTTGCAGGTCACTGTGTCAAATGAAGATAACTATGGGTTGAATTAAAGTGCTGTATTTAACAGTAAAAACATAGTTTATTCATTCTCTTCGCCATTTACGTCACTTCCAGATACGACAACTTCAGGAGGATCTTTGTTGATGACTTTGGTAAAACCGAACAGTAAATGGAAAGATTCCAGTGCTTTGGTTCAGGCCTTTTCAACGCAAGGAAAGACGCAGTTGGTGACCAGTTCCACGGTGACAACGTTAAATAACAAAGTGGCACCGGTTCAAATTTCAACTTCCAAGAACTATTTGAAGGAAATTAAAGTTACCAAATCTACAAGTAATGATGATAATAGTACGGATGTGGATTATCAGGTGGATACGTTGAATTACGGGTTCACAATGGAAATTTTGCCCCGTATTTTGGACCATGGTCGTTTAATTGTTTTATTTAACTTGTCTATCACCGATTTGGTAGAATTAAAAGACTTCTCGGTTAATACCGAAGATGAAGATAGTGATTCTTCCGGAAGTGAGGGAGATAATGATAAAGAATCATCTTCCACAAAACTGCAAATGCCGACAATGAAGATGCGCGGATTCGTGCAAGAAATTGCCATGCGTTCGGGACAAACGTTGGTTTTGACCGGTTTTGAAGATTTGAATGAAGGAACCAAAACGTCTGGGATTGGTAAAGCCAGGATGGGCTTATTGGGTGGTCAAGCCTATAACAGTTCGGAACGTAACATCTTGGTTATTTTGATGACACCGGAGGTTTTACAATCCCCCTTATCAGCTGAAGCCATGATGAGAGATTATTAAGGAGTAAAAATGGACGAATCAGTTCAAATGCCATCAGAAGTGCCAGAACAGGTCCGGTTGAGATCTTCAACCGGGGTTGTCTCGGTGGATGGTCAACGCTATGCTGTTGGATTGATTTGGCAGCCTTTACAAAATTTGGATGATCCTATTTTGGAAGTGCGGGAAACTGCCGAAAGCGAAATGGGCGCAGATTTGTACTGCTTGCGTCCGGCCGTTACGCCTCAATATGGTATTGGACGAACCGAATTGGAACACAAGGATGGGATGCCTTCTTTGGCAGCTGCCGTGGCCTCTGTATTTACGGATCAACCGTCTGTTTGTGCCGTTTTTAAGGTTGATGACGGATGGTGGTTGATTGCCATTCGTAACGATTTGATTTTGGCAGAAGAAGACGTTGTGTTTTCAAATGAAGAAGAAGCCAAACGGGCATATGCTTCTATGATGGCTGTTCCTGATTGGGGATTGCGTATCATCCCAGAAGATTGGGATATGGAAGGGGCAGAACACCGTGATTTGGGGGTTATCTTACAAAAAGCACGCAAAATTCGTTTGCAGCCGGTTAATGCGGTTCGCAGAACGAAGTTCCTGTTGTTTATTGCCATTATCATTGTTTTGGTTGTCGGTTGGTTAATTTATTCTTTGATTATGTTGTGGCAGAATTTGATGCCGAATAAAGTCATTGAACACAAAGTTCAAGAACCGACTGTTTTGCCACCTGTTCGTCCAGAACCGGAAAAATCAAAACCTTGGGAAAAAGTGGTAGAATTGTCCAGCTTTTTGAATCAGTGCTGGGTGAGTTCTTATCAAGTTCAATCGGTTATTGTTCCGGGGTGGACAATGGGAAGTATTGAATGTAAGCCATCGGGTATTACGACTTCGTGGCGTTTAACAAACATCCAAGAAGGTCGTCTCACTTGGATGAATTTCGGTTTGGAAGAATATCAGTTGGAAAATATGAAAGTAGAAGTTTCTTCCAGCGGTGATTCTGCCCAAGGGGTTATGCCATTCAAAAAGGTGCCGATTATTTCTTCTGTTCCTAAATTGACAGCCGCAGAGTTGGAAGAAGATTTGAAAGAAATTAAGCAGGCAATGAACTTGGCGGGATTCCAATATTCTCGTCAAATGTTGTTGGATCCGCCCAATTTACCGGATGGAACAAGACCTGTGAACCAAAAATCGTATACATATTATTCTTTTGTCGTGACATCTGCATTTTCACCGTTAGAATGGGTTTCCTTTTTTGATAAATTTTCGGGATTGGAGATGTTAAGAATTCAATACACCCCGATGGGTAGTGATAATAAATGGACATATGAAGGGAGAATTTATGCAAAGTAAAAATATTTCGTTAAATTTTATGTTGATTGTTTCCTTGTTTGCAAGTGTCGCAATGGCACAGGATGTGAAGTCAGAGGAGCAAAAAGCACCCGCCGAGCCGGCCAAGTTAGACGTATTGTCTGATTTTTCGGGGAATGTGGAAACAAATAAGAAAAAAGCGGTTAATTTTCCCGCCCGTTCTTCTTTGGATACTTTGGAATTGGCTC
>JAGBRF010000062.1 GCA_017632555.1 Alphaproteobacteria bacterium
GATTTTGAAAAAATAAATTTGTCACCGGCTATGGCCTTTGTATTTTGGAAAAATTTGGCGCAAAAAGCCACCCGTGAAAACAACATTCCTTTACTGTCAACCGGCGTTGATAAGTTGTCGGATTTGCCCTTAAACGATTATCAAAAACAAGCGTTGATTTATTTTGCGGGTCAGCTTGCCGAAAAGGAAAACAACATTCCGCAAGCCGTCAAAATTTATGAAACTGCGGAAAAATTACCCCTTTCCGAATACAGCGCACAAATTTTATTTTCCAAAATAAAGGCGCAAATCAAAACGCACGCCATCACCATTGATAATGCGATATTTGAATTGGAAAAAATGCGTCATCTGGTATCCTCAACGGATTTGGAAATTCCGCTGTTACAAACATTGTCCGCACTCTATAATCAAAAAAATGATTTGGTTCAAGCATTACATACCGAACGGCAAATACTTTCGATTATGCAAGACGATGCTATTTTAAAAAGAATGCAACAACATTTTGAACATTTCTTTATGACGGCGCAAAAACATATTGATCGCGTTGCCCTTTACAATGAATTTAAAGAGTTGATGCCAACAGGCGCACAGGCCATTCAAATCAAACAACAATTATTGGATGATTTTATTGCGTTGGATTTATTAGATAAAGCCTATGATTTAGCTATGGAACTGGCGCAAACGACCACAGAACAAACGGCGGATCAATCCGCTTTATATGCTTATTTAATTGCATCTTTGCTGAACGATACGGAAAAAATGTCGCATGCAAATGAATACTTGCCGAATAATTGGCAGGAAATTTCCATACCCGACAACATGCCGGAAATTTTAAAATGGACGTATGGAAAGATTAGGTAGAAGAACAAAATGTTAGCAATAACAAAAATGCCAATAAGCATCTTAAAAGAAAACGAAGCGGTTTCTTGACTATAAAAACACAGATAATCATAGGAACAAAAAAGACACCTGCATCTTCAAATGCGTATTGTTTGCTCGGGTAACCACCACCATTTATTTTACTAAAATAGTAAAAAGATAAAGAAGTTTGATACCAAAACAACACACAAAATATCAAAAGTTCTATTCTAAGAAAGATATCACTCTTTTTTTCATCAGCTATGACATCATCATTTTTTGTTGTTACTTTGTCTTTAACGATTTTCTTCTTTTCTGCCATTTTTTATTTTCTTTTCTCTTCCTTTTTATCTCTTTTTCATAATCTTTATTCTTTAAAAAGACTTTTCTGCATATCATTTCTTTTATGCTTCATCTTTGCTAGTATAATGTAGCAAAAAGAAACAATACCCAACATAAATATATAAAAAAAGCCTTCCAAAAACTTTTAATCCATCCCAACAAAATAAATGGAAGAAAGAAAACAGAAAGTTCCATAAAAATAGCCACACCAGATATAGATTTACCTGTGTCATTAAAAAATAAAGAAAGCACCAGAAGGACAACCGAAGCAAATATCCAAACAAGCACAACAGCCACGGTTCCTAAGACGTTTAAAAAGAGAGAACCATTTTTACTTTTACCTTTTTCATTCTCTTCTACATTTTCAGTTTTTTTATTTTCTTTTTTCATCATGATCTCCCTACTTATCTTTCTTCAAAGAAACGACAAATGGCAAAGTTTTCAATGCGGCGATGACATCTTCCAAATGGTCGGTATTTCGGACATCAACGTCCATAACCAATTCGACAAAGTTACCGCTTTTGCTGTGTGTAAACAAATGCGAAATGTTACTGCCACACTTTGATATAGCCGTTGAAATTGTTGCCAACACGCTGGGTTTATCCACAACAGTCAATAACAAACGAACCGGGAAAACGCGTTCAGTTTCGGGATGTTCGTTCCATTCGATATCCAACCAACGTTCCGGTTCATGCTTGTATTTTTTCAACATAGCACAATCCGCACGGTGAATAGCAATTCCTTTTCCTGTTGTGACGATACCGACAATCTTATCCCCCGGCACAGGGTGACAACAACGTGAATAATGCAAAGCGATACCGGAAACCAACCCCTTTATCAAACTTTCTTTTTCTTCTTTGTTGATTTTGGTCGGTTTGCGTTTGAAAATGTCCACAACGCGTTGCAAAGTCGAACGTTTTTCGGAATGTAATTTATAGAAAACATCGGTTGGTAAAACAATACCTTCCCCAACCATAACGTACAAATCTTCCAACGAAGCTTTCTTAAAGTTCGGGGCAATAGCTTCGACTTCTTTTTCATTAAACGGAACTTTGTGTTCCTTATACAAATTTTGAATTAAAGTCTTACCCAATTCCATAAATTGAATACGTTTTTGATTTCTGACAAAACGGCGAATAGCGGCCTTTGCCTTTGCAGTCACAACAAAACGTTCCCATTCGGGTGAAGGTGTCTGTGTTTTAGATGTTAAAACTTCAACCTGATCCCCGTTTTGTAAAATAGTACGTACCGGACGAATTTCCCCGTTGATTTTAATGCCGACACAATGGTCGCCGATGTTTGAATGAACAGCGTATGCAAAATCAAGCGCCGTTGCATCTTTCGGTAAACTGAACAAATCCCCTTTTGGCGTAAAGCAGAAAATTTGGTCGTTATACATGGAAATTTTGGTATTTTCCAAAAATTCATCAGAGTTGGAAGAATCATTCAATAAATCCAACAATTCGCGCATCCAACGGAACTTTTTACCGTCCACGGTATTTGACATATTTTGCTTATATTCCCAATGCGCCGCCACACCGAGTTCGGCAACTTCGTGCATTTCTTCGGTTCTGATTTGGACTTCAATTCGTTGACGGAAAGGCCCGATCACGCCCGTATGTAATGATTGGTACCCGTTGCTTTTCGGCGTTGAAATGTAATCTTTATAACGACCCGGTATCATCGGATATTTTGTATTGACAATACCCAAAGCGTGATAACAATCCGCAACGGTCGGCACAACAATTCGAAAAGCCATAATATCGCAAATTTGTTCAAAAGAAATGTTTTGACGTTGCATTTTACGCCAAATGGAATAAGGACGCTTTTCACGACCGTAAACTTCAACATTTTCGCCGATTTCCGAAACGTCTTTTGTCAATTGTTCAACAATGCGTTCGGTTAAATCACCGCCCTTTTCACGCAAAAAATTCAATCTGGAAATAATGGATTGATAAGCATCGGGGTGTAATTGTTTGAAAGCCAAATCTTCCAATTCGTCTTTCATTTTGTTCATACCCATTCGTTCGGCAAGCGGTGCATAAATATCCAACGTTTCGCGGGCAATACGCATCCGTTTTTCTTCTTTCTTACAAAAATGAAGCGTCGGCATATTATGCAGACGATCGGCCAATTTTACCAACAAAACACGGATATCTTCACTCATAGCCAAAACCAGCTTTCTGAAGTTTTCCGCTTGTTTATTATGTTCCGATTGGGCTTGAATTTTGGATAATTTCGTTACCCCTTGCACCAAAGTCGCCACTTCGGTACCGAATAATTTTTCGATATCTTCATAAGATGCTGCTGTATCTTCCATTGTATCATGCAATAAAGCCGTCACAATGGTGGCATAATCCAACTTGTATTCTGTCAGTATACCGGCGACTTCAACAGGGTGGGAAAAATACGGATCTCCCGATTCGCGTTTTTGAGATCCGTGCATTTTGACAGCAAAAACATAAGCGCGGTTTAATCCATCCTCATCCGCATTGGGATCATAGGATTTTACGCGTTCGACCAGTTCAAACTGCCTGAGCATTTACCCCCCGAAAAATTTTTAAGATTCTAAATCCTCAGTTACTTGGAATGATTCTGCTTCATCGAAAACAGCTTCACCGGCAAAGATTTCAGATGTAGCTTCTTTTGCTTCTTCGGCGTATTCATCACCGGCCAATTCAGCATCAACAGCCTTCAAATCTTCATCTTCGGAAACCATTTTTTGTACAGGCGCACTCTTTTGGAAACCTGCAACCAACATATTATCCAAATCTTCCAAACAAATTGTGCTGTCGGCAATTTCACGCAAAGCAACAACCGAATTTTTATCGTTGTCGCGATCAACGGTTATCGGTTCGCCTGCTGAAATATTTTTTGCTCTTTGACTGGCCAACAAGACCAATTCGAAGCGATTCGGAACTTTTTCTACGCAATCTTCTACTGTTACACGTGCCATTTTTTAACCTTCTATACTAAAATTTTGTTTAAACAGACTTCCTTTATACATTATTTTGAAAAAAAAATCAAGACTTCTTGCATTTATTTTTTTTATGTCGTATTATAGGTCGGTTTTAATAAAAGAAAGGATTATATATGAGCAAAACAAAATGTCTTATCACCAGTGCATTACCATACATTAACGGACTTCCACATTTAGGACACATGGTCGGTTGTTTATTGCCGTCTGATGTCTATGCCCGTTTTATGCGAATGCAACCGGGTGTTGATGTTTTGTATATTTGCGGTACGGATGAACACGGGACGGCTTCCGAAGTTGCGGCTTTGAAGGCGGGCGTTCCTATTCAACAATACTGTGATGAATATCACGAAAAGCATAAAAAGATTTATGATGCTTTCAATTTGTCCTTTGATTATTTGGGACGGACAAGCACAGAACAAAACAAAGAAATGACTTATCGTATCGCATCTGCTTTGGATAAAAACGGATTTATAGAAGAAAAGACAATTAAACAAATCTTTTCCGTTGATGATAATCAATTTTTGGCTGACCGTTACATTACCGGCACTTGTCCGTATTGCGGATACGACAAAGCCCGTGGCGATCAGTGCGAAAATTGCACAAAAGTTTTGGATCCGACTGATTTGATCAACGCACGCAGTACGATTTCCGGTTCAACAAATTTGGAAGTACGCGAAACAAAGCATTTATTTATCAAATTGGGCGCTTTGCAAAATCAGTTGAAAAAATGGTTGGAAACGAAGGAATTTACTTGGCCGGAAGTGGCTTATTCCATTGCACAAAAATGGTTAAATGAAGGATTGCAACCGCGTTGTATTACACGAGATTTGAAATGGGGCTTCCCCGTCAACAAACCGGGATACGAAGACAAAGTTTTCTATGTTTGGTTTGATGCGCC
>JAGBRF010000063.1 GCA_017632555.1 Alphaproteobacteria bacterium
GGTATGACATCTCATGCAGCCGTTGTTGCTCGTGGTATGGGTATTCCTTGTGTTTCCGGTGTTGCTGATTTAAGAATTGACTATGCTGCTCAAACATTGACAGCTGGTGGTGGTACATTAAAAGCCGGTGACATGATTTCTCTTGACGGTACAACCGGTCAAGTTATGAGAGGTGCTTTGCCTTTGCGTGATCCGGAAATGGCTGGCGACTTTGGCGAATTCATGGGTTGGGTTGACGAAATCAAGAAATTGGTTGTTCGTGCAAACGCCGAAACTCCAAAAGATGCTGATACAGCTCGTAAATTCGGTGCTGAAGGTATTGGTTTGTGCCGTACAGAACACATGTTCTTCGATCCAAGCCGTATTAACCATATGCGCGAAATGATTTTGGCAAAAACAGAAGCTGACCGCCGTCAAGCTTTGGATAAATTGTTGCCATATCAACGTAATGACTTTGTACAATTGTTCAAAATCATGGAAGGTTTGCCAGTAACAATTCGTTTGTTGGATCCTCCTTTACATGAATTCTTGCCACACAAATTGGCTGAACAAGAAGAAATTGCAAAAGAATTGGGCGTAACTGTTGAAGAAATTCAAGCTCGTACAGCTCAATTACACGAAGCCAACCCGATGTTGGGTTTGCGTGGTTGCCGTTTGGCTGTTGTATTCCCGGAAATTTGTGAAATGCAAACACGCGCTATCATCGAAGCAGCTTTGGAAGTTTCTGCACAAGGAATTAAGGTTGTTCCTGAAATTGAAGTTCCTTTGATTTCTTCAAAGAAAGAATTGGAAATCTGCAAGAAGATTATCGATGAAACAGCTGAAAAAGTCTTTGCTGAAAAAGGCAAGAAAGTTGAATACTTGGTCGGTACAATGATTGAATTGCCACGTGCAGCTTTATTGGCCGGTGAAATTGCCGAAATCGCAGACTTCTTCGAATTCGGAACAAACGACTTAACTCAAACAACTTTGGGTATGAGTCGTGATGACGCCGGTTCATTCTTGCCGAAATATGTTGAAAATGGTATTTACGAACGTGATCCGTTCCAATCTTTGGATACAAACGGTGTTGGCAAGTTGATTGCTATGGCTTGCAAAGACGGTGCTGCTACAAACCCGCACATTTATTTGAGTATCTGTGGTGAACACGGTGGTGACGCTGCGTCCATTATGTTCTTGAATAAATATTTGAAGGGTGTTTCCTGCTCTCCGTATCGTGTTCCTTTGGCACGTTTGGCAGCAGCTCAAGCAGCCGTCAAAGACGGACAACAATAATAAACTTAAAAAAGTTTTTAATCCCCTGCTCTTATGCAGGGGATTTTTATTATTTGTTAACATTTGGTGGAGTATAGTATTGCCATAATGGAAAATTATAAGGAATTTGCTATGAACAAAAAATCAAACTTGGGCCGAATAATGATGGAAATGTTGGGCGTTTTGGCTTTAATCGGCTTGCTGACTTTGGGATTTATTTTTTATCAAAAAGCGTTATTGGCCGACCGAGTCAATCGGTTGATGGAAGACGCACGTTTGGCGGGTTTGGTTGTTTTGGACGGCGTGTATAAAAAATTGACAGTGAATGAAGAATTATCGTTAAAGGGTCAATTTGAACAACAAACACCATACAATTTTTCAGCGTATTTGGAAGGCGAGGAATTAAAGACGTTTGATGTGTTGGCGGACGTCGTACCGTTTGATGTTTGTCGGGAAATAATCGATAGTCACCCGCAGTGGGCGGAAGAAATCATTGCCAATAAATTGAA
>JAGBRF010000064.1 GCA_017632555.1 Alphaproteobacteria bacterium
TAAAAACCAAATTGTTCCAAGTTTTAACTTGTTTTTCCGGCGCCTGCGCATAACCATAACCCGGCAAATCGACTATATTTATAACACCGTCCAAATCAAAAAAGTTTAACTGTTGCGTCCGCCCCGGCGTTGCGGAAGCGCGTGCCAAATCTTTTTTGGAAAAAAGCGCATTTATTAAACTGGACTTACCGACATTGGAACGACCGGCAAAGGCAATTTCCAAACGTTGCATATCGGGTAATTGTTCCAACCAAGCAACACCCAACATAAACGTACACGGGCGCAGAAACAAAGCATTACCCTGCTTTATTGCTTGTTTTTTTTGGATTTCATCTGCGCCGATGTCAACCATTATTTAACCCCGTATTTGTGCATAACATAACGTTGTTGAGCAATCGCCAAAACATTACTCCATGTCCAGTAAATGACCAAACCGGAAGCAAAATTGCCCATCATGAAAGTAAAGATAAGCGGCATCAACTTCATCATCTTTGCTGTTTCGCTTGCGGCATCAGTTGCACCGCTTGGAGCATTTGCTTGCGGATTCATTTTTTGTTGCAAATACATGGTAATTCCCATCAGTATCGGCCAAACACCGATGTTCAAAAGGCTTGGAATCGGCCATGGAACAAGCCCGAACAATGTAAATACAGATGACGGATCGCGTGCGGACAAATCCCGAATCCAACCAAAGAACGGCGCATGACGCATTTCAATGGAAACGGAAAGCACTTTATACAAAGAAAAGAACACCGGAATTTGAATAAACATAGGCAAACACCCCGCCGCCGGATTGACGTTTTCTTTTTTATACAAAATCAATGCTTCTTGATTCAAACGCATTTGATCGTTGCCGTAACGTTCCTTTAATGCAGCCAATTTGGGTTGAATTTTGCGTATTTTTGCCATGCTTACAAATGATTTTGCGGCAATCGGCAACATTAAAATACGCAACAAAGTCGCAAAAATCAAAATCGCAACCCCCATATTGCCAACCAAGCTGAACAACCAACTTAAAATGTATAAGAACGGCTTTGTTAGGAAATAATACCAACCAAAGTCAATCGCCAATTCGAATCTGTCAATTCCCAAAGTTTTTTGATAATCCGTTATCAAATCCAATTCCTTCGGACCGGCAAAGAAATAAACTGTATTTTCGTATCTGCCACCCGCATCGACTTCACTGACCGGTGTTTCAAAGTGTGCATCAAAAACTTTATTGTTTCCTTCTGCTGAATAGGAAATGCCTGCTTTCAAATTGCTGACCGCCGGATTAAATGCAAAAGCGGCCAACCAATATTTATCGGTCAACCCCATCCAACCACCATTCGAATCGAATGTCAGGCTATTTTTTGTTTCAACCGAAGAATACTTTTCTTCTTGCAATTTTCCGTCCAAAACACCGACAAAACCTTGATGAACGCTGGTTGCTCCTTCCAATGCAGGATTCAAACGTTTCAAAGAACCGTCAAAGGAAACGAAAATTGAACTGTCCGTATTATTTTCAACGGCATCCGTAATTGTGAACATATATTGGTCATCTAATGAAATTGTGCGCTTAAAGACAATTCCTTGTTTATTTTTCCAACTTAAAACAACCGGTTCGGTCGGTGTTAAAACCTTACTGCTTGCCGTCCATACAGTATCGCCATTCGGCAAGTCGATATCTTTTCCCGAAACGCCCATGTATGCGAAATAAGAAGGCGTTAAAAATTTTACATCCGGACTGTCTTTTTCAATTGTTTGTTTGTATTTTAAGAAAGTCAATTCGTTGATAACAGCGCCACGCAAACGGATTTGACCGGATAAAGTATCACTTTTGATTTTCAAAATCGGATCTTCGGCTTTGTTTTCAACAACAAGCATTTTTTCGGAAGATTTCTCCGCACCAACATTTTCTACAACGGCAGTTGTGTTTTCAACAGTCGCTTTGTTCCCCCTTGGGAAAAAGTAATCCAAAGCAAAAAATACCAATAATGTACAGGCAATCGCCAAAATTAAATCTTTAGTTTCGTTTTTCATTTTCTAATCTTTCTTCTTTATTACAGGCTCCGGCACAGGGTCGTATCCACACCCGCCCCACGGATGACATTTCAAGAGTCGTTTTGATATTAGCAGAAGTGCTTTAAAAAAGCTATGTTTTTGTAATGCTTCTTTTGCATAGGCCGAACAAGTCGGTTGAAAACGGCAGCACGGCACTTTAAACGGAGATATACAAACACGATAAAGATTCACAAGAAAACAGCCAAAATTTGATAGTATTTTCATTTCAAATCTTCTTTAATGCATATTTCAAATCGTCTTTTAATTTTTCAAAAGGTCTGTCATACGTTGCCGATCTGCCGATTAAAACATAATCGCAACCTTTTGTTCCGAATTCGGGTAAAATCAATTTGGCCAATGAACGCAAACGACGACGCACACGGTTACGTTTTACGGCATTTCCAACTTTCTTGGATGTCGTAAAACCTACCCGTATAGCATCGTTAAATAAATTTTCGGCCGGACGTTCCCAAACTTGTAAAACCAAACCACTGGTTATAAATTTGCGGCCGTTTTCTGCAATTTGAACAAACTCTCTGCGTTTTCTTAAAACAGGCAACGTTGTTCCCATGTCCTGACAAGTCCACGGAAATAATTATGCGCTTAAAACCTTGCGACCCTTACGGCGGCGCGCACTTAAAACTTTACGTCCACCGACAGTAGCCATACGGCTTCTGAAACCATGACGGCGAGAGCGAACCAATTGCGAGGGTTGAAATGTACGTTTCATGGTAAATTCTCCGTTATAAATTAAACTTTTTTAAACCTATATCTTTTTTTCAAGATGCTCATATATACACGATTTTAAAACCGTTGTCAATGATTATTTTGATTTTTTCACAAAACTTGTTCTTTATCGTTTTCCAAAAATTGTTGAATATAGCGGGCATCTTTTCCCTTTTCGATGATAAGATTGACCAGTTTCATTATTCTTTTTTCAGTCTTTTGGCGTTCTTCCGGTGTCATTATCCCCTTTGTTTCTTCCTTACGAGCATAATCGACAACTTCATGTGCCCCACCATCCAAAGCAAAGATTTGATACAAATTAAAATTGATATCAATGTGTTCTTTTTGTTGACGGCGTTGTTTACGTTTTGCCTTTTCTTCGGGCGAAATACGATTGGCATATTTGATTTCCTGCAATTTAGCCATTGACAATTCACGTGCCCGTTTTAATCTGGCAACGACAAAACGAACCGCATCAAATTCAGCCGGCGAATATACATTCGGATTTTTTTCCATTTTTTCCAAAATATCGGTAGCGACCAAAAAATCCCGGATGATTTCGCCGTGATTATCTTCCATTTCCAATTTTTCGGAAGGAGAAACATAACCATCTTCCAAAACCCTTGTTGCCAATTCCCGCGTTTTTGTTTCATACAAGTATGTTCTGCTTTCGTCAATACCGGAAGATTGCATTTGCGGTGCCTTCTTTTTTGCATCCACTTTGACGGGGGCAACTTCTTTTGCTTTCACTTTAACAGGAGTGTTTTCTTTTGTTTTTGCTGTATTTTTCATGGCTTTCTCCTTTCATTCTGTAAAGAATATAACACTTTTTTTCCTTTTATACAAGCAAAATAGGAACCCCCGCAAAAAAAATTAAAAAAGGGGCTAGATTATTTTTTAAAAGTTCCTATACTCTACGTTATTTTGAGTAAATGGGAGAAAGTATGTTTGAAAATATAGAGTTTATTATTCCATGCGGTGGCAAAAGCCTACGTAACTATCCGCATGCCAAAGGTTTAGGACATAAATGTTTATTGCCGTTTGGCTCTGTCCGTATTATCGATCACATATTAACACAAATTATTGAAGCCGGCGGACGAAAAATAACTATCGTTTGCAGTTCGCAAGACGTAATTGAAAGATTCAAAGAAGCTTTAACCCCTACTCCCGAATTGGTCACAGCTTTACGCACAAAAGGTCATGAAAGAATCGCAGATGCTCTGCAAGAAACAGAATTACCCAAAGACGCACGAATCCAATATGTAATCCAAAACAAACCGTTGGGAACTTCGCACGTTTTAGGGTTGGCTCATCGTTTATCGCCGGATAAACATTGCATTATGATTTTCCCTGATGATATTTATTTGCCGAAAAATCCGCAAAACAACCAAATTAAAAAGTTGTTGGATATGTTTATCAAAAACGAAAAGCAAATGTTGGCAACCGGCATTTATCAAGAAGACGTTTCCCGTTATTGCATTGTCAACAACGGGCGTTTAATTGAAAAATCAGCCGTTGCATATAATCATACGGCGGGATTTTCCCCTATGGCTTTTCCAAAGGAAATTTTGGATTATATGAGCAGCAAAATCGATGATTTGGAAAATGGCACTTATCAACCATCCAAAGTGAACGGCGAATGGGTATTTACGGAAGGCGTCAATTCCTTTTTGGATGAAGGTGGCGAAGAAAAAGGATTTTCCATTAAAATGCTTTTGAAAGATGATTCCGATCGATACATTGACTTGGGCATTTTGCCTTCATACGAACACGGAATGTTGTTGTCCTTACTAACTTTATCGAAATACAAAGATGATCACATTACTTTTGCACGCGCTTTTTTGGATACGTTATCAGAAAAGAAAGATTGAAAAGTCATAAACTAAAATTGTGTTGCTTTTTTGTTCTTTTCGTTTTATAATGACCCGTTTTCAGAAAGGATAAGGAAAATGGATTCTTTTATTAAAATCAGAGGCGCACGGGAACACAACTTAAAAAACGTTGATATTGACATTCCCAAAAATAAATTGGTTGTCATCACAGGATTATCCGGTTCCGGCAAATCATCATTGGCTTTTGACACCATTTATGCGGAAGGACAACGCCGTTATGTCGAAAGCTTATCTTCCTATGCACGTCAATTTTTGGACGTAATGAAAAAGCCTGACGTTGATTTAATCGAAGGGTTGTCGCCCGCTATTTCTATTGAACAAAAGACAACATCAAAGAATCCCAGATCCACCGTTGGAACGGTAACGGAAATTTACGATTATATGCGTTTGCTTTGGGCGCGTGTCGGCGTTCCTTATTCCCCTGCTACCGGATTGCCCATTGAAGCACAAACAGTTACGCAAATGGTGGACCGCATAATGAAGTTTCCGCAAGGGACTAAAATTTATTTATTGGCGCCGATTATACGCGGTCGCAAAGGCGAATACAGAAAAGAAATTGCCGACTTACAGAAAAAGGGGTTTACACGTTTGAAAGTTGACGGGACGTTGTATGAAATAGCCGATGTTCCCGCTTTGGAAAAAAACAACAAACATGACATTGATGTTTTGGTCGATCGATTGGTTATCAAAGAAGGCATGGAAACCCGGTTGGCGTCTTCCATTGAAACGGCGTTGAATTTATCAGACGGGTTGATTTATGTTGAAAATTTGGAAAACAAAGAAATCACTACATTTTCA
>JAGBRF010000065.1 GCA_017632555.1 Alphaproteobacteria bacterium
ACCACTTTACTTTTTGCTTATTTTGGGCTACACTATATTTCTGTACTGTGCGATGAAGGAAGGAGTATGCTTATGGAATTACCGGAACAAATTGAATCCGAACGGATAATTTTAAAATATTCGGACCCGACTTTTGAGTTGGCAAAACGGTTGTTTGAAATTGTCGAAAAGTCCAGAGAAACCCTGCGAGAATGGTTGCCGTGGGTAGATAAAGTAAATTCTATCGAAGATGAATTTACGGGATTTTTGATGCACGTTCAGAAAAAAAGAAAAGAAAAAACAGGTTTCGGGTATGTGATTTTCCATAAGGAAACAGACGAAATTTTGGGTTGTGTTGATTTAATCGATATCAATGACACAAATAAAACCGCCGAAATCGGATTTTGGTTGTCGAACGATGCAGTCGGTCACGGGTATATGAAAGAAGCTGTTTTGGCTTTGGAAAGTGAAGCATTCAAAGCCGGCATAAATCGTATTGCTATTCGGAATGATGTGGAAAACGTGCGTTCTGCGAATGTTGCTAAAAAGGCCAATTATGTTTTGGAAGCTGTCATTCGCCAAGATTGTTGGGACGATTATCATAAATCGTTCCGTGATACAAACGTTTGGTCAAAATTATTTTCCGAATGGAAAACACAACAACGGGGTTAGTTTATCTTTTGTTCGCCATGGCGATATAATCGGGGTTTAATTCAAATCCGATAAAGTTTCGGTTGTGTTTTTTGCAAACTTGCATGGTCGTTCCCACGCCGGAAAACGGATCCAAAACAATGTCGTTCGGGTTGGAGCTTGCCAACACCAACCGTTCAATCAATTTTATCGGTTTTTGTATGGTGTTGAGCAAATCACGGCTGACCAATTCTTTGGATTTATAAGTCAATTGTTTGATGTCGCCCCACACATCACCGGGGTTTTTGCCGTCTTCATTGAACTTTGTTTTGCCATACTTTCCGTTTTTAACGGACGGTACATTTTCACATCTTCTGCGTTGAGTTAATTCCACCATTTGCGGCACGCGAATAGCGTCCAAATTAAACGTTTTCGGTTTGCCTTTGGAAAAATAAGCAATCAGGTCATAGTTGTTGGTGTAATTTTGGCGACCTTGTGCCAAACGGCTGGGTTGATACCAAATAATGCGCCGGTTTAATTGCAGATATTGGCGATAATCGATAAAGTCGATACAATTATCTTTCCCGAACAGGTAAAGTGATCCGCCGGGTTTCAATACGCGGGAAAAAATCCGTAAAAGTTCCAAATTAAAAGATTGAATGTTGCCGATTTTATCCCAATCGTTTTCCGTTACACCATAAGGCCCGTCACAAACAATCAGGTCAATACTGTTATCATCGATTTGCTTTATCAATTCGAATGTGTTTCCGCAATATTGACGATTTAAATCCAACATAACAATCCCTTTTTCGTTCAAACAAGCGTACTGTATCATAATAAAGGGCGTTCTTCAAGACTTTTTTTAGTAAAAGGAATTGCTTGACATTTACAAAAAAAATAAGTACAACAAAAATATATGTTTAAAGGAAAAAAGAAAGGCAAATATGAATAATTGGTACGATACTTGGGGTGCTTTCAGTTGGTTGCTGGCCGAAGAAGACGAAATTTTGAATAAAGTCGAACAGTTGATAGCTGGTGGTGCGGATGTGAATTTGCAAGACGGATATGGCGAAAGTGCTTTGATGTTTGCCGTTGCTCAAAAATTCCCGAAGGTTGTTAAACGGCTGATAGATGCCGGTGCAAACGTCAATACGCAAAGAAAAGACGGTTGGACGGTGT
This sequence comes from Alphaproteobacteria bacterium, assembly GCA_017632555.1. The sequence continues at coordinate 1,789 of JAGBRF010000065.1, forward strand.
TGATGGTGGCATCCGCCGGCGGAAATATGGATGTTGTGGACAGTTTGATTGACGCCGGAGCCGATGTGAATTTCCAAAAAGAAGATAACGGATTTACGGCGTTGATGTATGCGATTGGTAATAAACATGCCCAGGTGGCTGAAAGGTTGATCGCCGCCGGTGCAGATATGTCTTTGCCAAATAAGGACGGCAAAACCGTTTTGGATTACATTGGACAGTTATAAAAAAGGATAAGTAAAATGATACTTTTAAGACCCGCATTTCGTTTTTCGTTTTCAACCTTTACGGCCTTTTGGTCCGTCATCGCGTTGGCAATGTATATTCTTTTTGCCGTAACGGGCATTTTGATGCACTTTCCTAAAATAGTATTTTTCTGCACGGGGATACTTTATTTTGCCGCTTTTGTTCGGTTGTTGATTGCCGCCAAAAAGGCGGTGTTTGAAGTGCCGGACTTTTTAGCATGCTCACAATCATTTTATTTGAAACAGTTGGGAATTGTCGGCGCATTTTTGTTCTTTTTGACAATACCGATTTGCATTTTTTGGTTATTAAAAGGTCCGTTGACATTGATAGTCACTTTGCCGGTAATGTTGCCCATTATATTGCTGTTCTTTTCCGGATATATGAAAGATTTTTATATTCCTTCTATTTTTGATGATATATTACGCATCGTTAAAAACAGAAAAGATGCGGTTTTAATGGTCGTTTTTTCAACAATATCATTTATCATCATCAATGCGTTGGCGGTTTTTATTTTAGTCAAAGGTTTGTTCTTTTTGGACAATGCATTGGACTTTTTCGAATGGTATAAGACATCTTACAGAGTAATTTTCTTACTTTTGGCTTCTTTCGGTTTTTATGGCGTTTATACATGTTTGCCACCGAAATATCGTGCCGATATGATTATATCGTTTGTGTTGGTTATTCCCAGCATAATTCTTTTTACTATGGCCGTTGTTTTTGTTAAAATTCAATTTGAAGTATCTTTGTTTTTGTTGGCCATAGTTTTGTTGCAACTTTTGTGGTATATCATCTTTTTCACATTTATGCTTCAGTTTGCATCGATTGCTTTTGTTTGTCATTTGATGGCACAGGTTTGTTTCAGAACGTCCATTCCATCGGAAAGAAACAAATACAAAAAGCGGTTGCCTCATAAGAAAGTCATAAGTTTGATAAAAATAAACGTGAAAAATAATTACTTTCATAAAAAGAAGAATAAAGCGGAGGAAAAATGACGCATTTTTGGTATAATCTGCGCAATCGTTTTGTAAAAGCGTACAATACCGGTTATTTGCCCGAACAAGACGGACACAGAATTTTCTTTCAAGAAATCGGTAATCCGAAAGGAGAACCAGTTATTTGTTTTCATGGCGGGCCGGGCAGCGGGGCAAAAGTTTCTTATGCTTATTCGTATGATTTGAAAAAATATCGGGTGATTATTTTTGACCAAAGAGGGTGCGGTAAAAGTGAATATAAAGATGCTTTCAAAAATAACACCATCCAAAAAATTGCCGAAGATGCAAACAGATTATTGGATTATTTGGGAATTAAATCAAAGGTAATTGCTTCCGGTTGTTCTTGGGGTTCCACTTGCGCTTTGTTTTTTGCCGAAACTTACCCCAAAAGAGTGAAAAGAATTGTTATCAGCGCTATCTTTCTGGGGCGCAAAAAAGATGCGGAAAATATGACCCCGACATCCGCTTTATTTTACCCCGATATGTTGGACGAAATAAAGCAAGTTGCGGGCAGGGAAAATCCCGATGATTATTTTGGAAAATTGCTGTTTTCCACT
>JAGBRF010000066.1 GCA_017632555.1 Alphaproteobacteria bacterium
TCGGTCGGTATTAAACCGGGCAAATTCAGTTTTTGCAAAAAAGGTAATAAGACTGCTTGTTTTTTATAATCTTGTATTGATTTTTCGTATTTAGGAATTAAAACAACGTATTCTTGACCATTGGGCGCTTGATAAAAGAAATGGAAACTGTTTGCACCAACGGACAAACTTTTATCCGCATTGCAATGCAAAAAATCCCGCACTTTTTCTTTTATTTTTTGAATTATCTGATTTTTTAAATTCATTTTTCACAATGTTGTTTTTTAATAAAAATAGTGCCAGTTAGGAGTCTCGAACATCCGACTCACGTATTATGAATGCGTTGCTCTACCAACCGGTCTAAACTGGCACTTTTCAAACTTACCTTGAGGACAATTTTTCTGCGGCAGCCCTTTTTGCAGCTCTTTCTTTTGCTTCTTGAGCTAATTTATTTTCGAACTTTTCATCGACTTGCTTTAAAAATCCGTCTAATTCTTCACCGCTTAAAATCTTGCGTGTCGGTTTGCCGGGCAATGAGTCCAATCTGGCATCCGGTTTGCTTAAAATACTGTATAAACTCTTTAATCCTTCTAAGAATCGTCTTCTTCTGTAATCAGATTGCCCTTCTACCGTCACAGCCTGTCCCATATTAACCAAGCAAAAGTGTTGAAGTTTATCTAAATCTTCTTGATTTTTAACGAAGAAAACCATACTATTCATACTCTTTTTTGAAATATCATCCTTCTGCCCGTTTCTGCTTTTTTCCAAACTTGCCTTATATGAATCCTTCAAAAAAAAGAACACCGGATTTCCCAAATCTTCTACGTGTCTTCCATAGGTAATGCCAGCATCTTGAAAATCAATTCTGGAATAACGACTATAATATTTTTTAACGTCTTCATTATTTGTTTCCGTCATTGAAAAATCATCAAATAACTCTTTTGCACTAAAAATAGAATCTGTCAAGATATCCTTTGTACGATCCTTGTATACAATATTCAAGTCCGGATTTTTTTCTTTGTTTGTCTTTCTTATATAGCCATATATAATGGATCCGTCCGGCATTTCGTATCTTGGATTAAATCTGCCTGCCATATAGTCAACGGGAGCTTTTCCAACCAATGGAATCCCCAAATATGTTGGCTCTAAAGGAATATTGTACTCCTTTTTTTTCGCTGGTTTATTTTCAGTTTCTTGTGCTTCTTTAATTGTTTCTTTTAATGTTGACATTTCTTTATCTCCTTTTTCATAAACAACCCCTATACTTTTATTGTGACAATTTTCCACAAAAGTGTCAAGAAAAATATCATTGCATGAAAAAGGGTAAAAAAATGGTGCCAGTTAGGAGACTCGAACACCCGACCCACGCATTACGAATGCGTTGCTCTACCAACTGAGCTAAACTGGCACTTGTCAAAGGTTATACATGAAAACAAAATAAAATGCAAGCGTTTTTTGCTTTTTTATTCGGGGCGGATTAAAGATTTTAACACCCCGTGCAATGTTTGAACTTCCTGTTTTGTCAGGCCGGATTTTAAAAAAATGTTGTCCAAATTTCTTTGCATTTTCGGGCGTTTGGACGTTAAACGATAATATCCTTTTTCCGTTAAAGCATCATTTAATTTATCCAAAAACAATTGGATATCGGCTTTATCTGCGGGTGGATTTTCGGGTGTTTCGGCCGACTTTAACAATCCGGCATTTACCATTTTCAAACATTCATAGCCGACCAATAAAACTGCTTGCGATAAATTCAACGATGTATGTTCGGGGTTAAGCGGTATCGTCAACAAAGCGTCTGCACATTCCAATTCTTCATTTTCCAAACCCGTTCTTTCGCAACCAAACAAAATACCCGTTTGAGAAAGCGAACTTATCGTGTCCGGAAATGATTTTTGTATTTCGGATGCTTCAAACACCGGCTTTGACATATGGCGCGGACGTGCGGTTGTTGCCAAAACAAAATTCAAATCAGCAACGGCTTCTTTCAAAGTTTTATAAACTTTCGTTTCACGCAAAATGGGGTCGGCACCCGAACTGGCCGCATACGCTTTTTCATCAAACGGAGATTCACGCGGAGCAACAACACGCAAATCATATACCCCGCAATTCATCATCGCACGTGCCGCCATACCGATATTTTCGGCCATTTGCGGACGAACCAAAATAAACACGGGCAAAGATGGCATTTTGCTTTTCAGCACAGCCAAATCCTTTTGTCGCTTTGCTTGATTTTTCAAAAATTACTCCTTATTCGAACGGGGGGCACCAACGCTGATGTGAAGCAAAGCATTTTGATCGTCTTGCTTTTCGACTTTCACATCTTTATCCGTTGTCAAAATAGGGAATGTTTCGGCTTTCTGTTCCGCTTGTTGTTCTTGTTGCAATTCCATTTCAACTTGTTCAACATAAGCGTCCATATATTCTTCCGGTCCCATTCCGTTTTCGGATTTAAAATCTTCTTTCAGCTGACTTTGAACGCTGTCCAAATGTTCTTCATTGTGATCAAGCGAATACTTGATACGATCACTGATTTCTATCAAACTTTTTTGCGGATCATTGTTGATTTTTTGCTTTACGTCTTCGGGCTTATCCTCATAATCTTCGAAACGCACCAAAGCTTTGTTTTTGATTTCTTTCAAAGCTTCTTCTTTTGCCTTTTCATCCGGATAAGTTTTTTCGTTCAACTTTTCTTGTTGTGCTTTTTCGATTGATTCTTGCATTTCCTTTAAACGCGCATAACCTTTTTTGGCAATACGCGGATTGTTCATAGCAGATACTCTTTTTGTTGTTCTGGCCAAAACGGCAGCCGTATCGACTTTCGGAAGTTCCCCCGGTACTTTTTTAACTGCACTTGGAGTGTCTGCCGGAGCTTCTTCGGCTTCTTGAACTTTCTTTTGCGCCTGTGCTTGTTCTTGCTGTCCCGTAAAAACGACAGTTCCGGAAAGGCCCGCATCTTGCGCCAATGCTTCTGTTGCAAGTGTGGCCAAAAAAGCCATTAAGAAAAGTTTTTTCATTCAGGTTTCCCCTTTTTATTCTTCACCCAAAAAACGTTTTTTTTCACGCATAAAGTACATAATGCCCAACGGAAGCATAATCAAATAAATAATTCCGAAAATGCTGACAACCGCCCAAAAGTTGCGAATGGATAACCAAACCAACACGCCGACAAAGGCCAACAAAAATACGCGTCCGTCTCTGTTCAACTTTGAAAAATGCAATTTTTTAAAGCACGGTGTCGGAATACGTGATGCCATTAAAACAGCACTGAAAACCATAAAGAAACCGACTAAAACCGGATTGGATAAAAATTCTGCCCCTGTCCACAAATAGAAAATCAACGGGAACATAGCAACATACGCACCGCCCGGAGCCGGCAAGCCCGTGAAAAAGTGTGTCCAATAAGGCGGTTGTTTTGTATCCAACATTGTGTTAAAACGTGCCAAACGTAAAGCACAATACACTGCCAAAAACAAAGCAAAAACCCAAGGAACACCAACGGCGGTAAAGTTTTTATCACCAAAAACAACAGCGCCTTGATCCATTGTCCAACGATAAAGCAAGAAACCCGGCGCAACACCAAAGCTGACCAAATCGGACAAAGAATCTAATTCAGCACCGAATTTGGAAGATACGTTAAACATACGTGCAACACGTCCGTCCATACCATCAAAGAAACCCGCCATCGCAATACAAACAACGGCCGATGCCCAATAACCCCAGAAAGCAAATTGCAATGAAGTTAAACCGCAAGCCAACGCCGCCATTGTCACCATGTTTGGAAACATCGGACGAATATCAACTTCTTTCAAATCAGGCACAGCCGCCAAACTTTTTTTCACTTTGTTTTTAATTTGTTTTTTCATAATTATTTATCCTCCCCTTCAAGAGCTTTTTGATTTCCTTTTAAATCGGCCAAAATTGTTTCACCGGCAACACTGATTTGTCCCAAAGCAACTTTGGGTTCAATTCCTTTGGGCAAAAAGACATCCAATCTGCTACCGAAACGAATTAAACCGAAACGATCACCGATTTTTAATTCATCGCCTTCTTTGACGAAAGAAACAATCCGTCTGGCGACCAAACCGGCAATTTGAATAAAGCCGATTTTCGTGCCGTCAGCCATAACAACGGAATATTCTTCGCGTTCATTATCTTCACTGTCTTTGTCGGCAACGTTTAAAAATTTACCGGGGCGATAGTGAATTTTATGAATTGTTCCGGAAACCGGAATGCGATTTACATGGACATTAAAAACACTCATAAAAATACTGATTCGTGTCAAAGGTTCGTCACCTATGTCAATTTCAGCGGGCGGAACGACTTGTTTGATATTGCTGACAATACCATCAGCCGGCGCAACAACAATCCCTTCTTCTTGCGGTACAACGCGATTGGGGTTGCGGAAAAAGTAAAATGTAAAGATTGTCAACAACAAAAAGATCAAAAAGAA
>JAGBRF010000067.1 GCA_017632555.1 Alphaproteobacteria bacterium
CCAAGTTGATGCACGTGCCTTGTCCGTCATTACCGGTGTGTTCATTGAGTTGATGAGTTCTTTCTTGATTGCGAACCCGCCAAATTTCAAAGGTTCTGATGGTCAAAAAACAGGTCCGTTCCCCGTATTGTTTGCATTGGACGAATTCCCGCAAATGCCGAAGTTAGCCGCGGTTAAAGATGGTCCGGCGGTCGGACGTGGTCAAAAAGTGTCTTACTTGCTAATCGGACAGGATTTGGGCCAGATTTCCGGTCAATATGGTAAAGACGATTTGGAAACAATTATTACGACAACGGCGGCAAAAGTTATTTTGGCACAAAACAACGAACAAACGGCCGAACGTTTCTCCAAAATGATTGGTACAAAAACAATTCAAACACAAAACATTTCAAAGCAAGAAAGCTTTGGTTTCAACCCGAAACTTTCTGCGAATGTATCAACTTCTTTGCAATCCAGCCAGGTGGTCGGCGCTTCCGAAATGATGAGTTTGGATATGATGAAACAATATGTTATTTTCCAAGGTTTCTTGAATCGTCCGATTTTGGCCGATGCGCCTCGTTGGTATTTGGATAAATCAATGAAAAAGAAGTGCGCTTTACCGGCTTCTCCATACGTTCCATATTGGATTGTGGCACAACGTGAAAACACCGATTTGGATGCTTTGGCAAACTATTTACAAGAAGACGTAAGCGAAATGGAAAGTTAATTAAATGGAAGAAACTGTTTTATTTCCCTCTGCCAAACCAAAAGCTGTCATGACTGTCACGAATGACATGCGTGAAAGTTTGGATTTTTGGGAAGCAAAGTTTCAAGCCATGAATTTTCCAAGTATGGATTTGGTCGAAGCAACGGCTTATCCGATAACATTGTTGGAAAAAGTCAATCAGAAAAAACAATATCAACGCGTCAAAAAAGATTTTTTGAAATATGTAACGTATAACTTTGTCAATGATCTGCGCAATGCCGGATTGGACGAAGAAAGAATCTTTTATTTGAAAAAGGGAATTATACCGGAAAATTATACAGTGCATGTCAAAATTCCGTTTGATTACACCGGAAAAGTCGATTTTTCAAATATGGTGTTGATGCAAAACAGACCCTATCACGATGACATTCATCGTTTTATGGATATGCAAATGGATGGTATGCCCGTGGGAACATTACCTTATAAACTTTACATTCCCGTTCCGACCGGCAGCGTTTATATCCCATCCACTAACTATACGGGAAGCGGTGGTAAAGGCAAACATGACCGCAGTGTCTTTGCCGGTTATTCGGAGAGCACCTATCAAAAATTAGCACAAAAAGCTATGCGAGGTGCAAGATGATGTTACTAACCAAATTGTTGGATAAGTTATATAAAGCGGACGCTTGCATTTTCAAACCCGTTTTGGAAAAGGATTTGCGTGAATTAAGAATGATAATGGCGCGTAAAAGTTTACCGCCTATTCCGTCTGATTATTTGCAATTTTTAACATTGACGGACGGATTGATTTATAACGGATTGCACTTTTTCGGTGTCAAAAATCATAACCGGGAAGCCAGTGTTTATACTTACCCCAGTCTTTTAGCCATTAACGAAGATTTTCAATCTCGCAACCGCAGAAAAGATGTTTTGATTGTCGGCGAAAAGGACGAAGATTTTATTATTTATCGTCCCAAAGAAAAAGTATATCAGTTGATGGACAAAATGGATTTAATCGGCGATTTGAACTTGCCGCGCTTTTTCGATGTGCTTTATTTCTTTAATCAAGATTTGGTTGAAAAAACAGAAACCGATTCAAAACCATAAAAAAAAATCCCCAACGAATTGGGGATTTTGTTTTGGAATAACAATTATCTTTGTTTTTGATTATCGGCAACCTGTTCAATCGTTTTTTGTGTTGCATCATTGGAAGCAACCTTATTGACGGCATTTTCTTTTTGAACTGCATCTATGGATTTATCTATTTGTGCAAAAGCTTTGCCGGCATAATCAAAGAACAGACGCAACTTACTGACCGTTGTATTGTTATCTGCATTGTATCTTATGTTTTTGATTTTTTCCGCAATATCTTCCAATTCGCTTTTTTGCCCCAAAGTTTTAAAAAACTCATCTATCTGTAAAAAAGCATCACCCGTAAGTTTAATAAACTTTTCGGTATCGGTTTCTAAATTATAAACGCCACCACGTTTCAGATTATTTATTTTTTCTGCTATATCTTTTAATTTTCCCATTTGAATACTCCGTCAATTAAAAATCATCACTTCCGTTACGTTCTCTTCCGTTATAATTGAATACAGAATAATTGTGTCTGCAAACAGTCCGTCCGCTGATATATCCTCTCATTTCAATAGGCGCCATTTCTTTATTGATGGCTTTTTCTTCCTTTTCTTTCGGTGTCAAAGCCTTCTGCTCTGAAATGGGATAAAGTTTATCCTGTAATGCCTGCGCGGCATCATCACCAAACAACAATCGTTCCACATGAATCGCCTGTTTATAAATGTTAACACGGCGGTCGCGTTCTCTGTTTGGACGAACATACACATTCGGACCGGCGATTTCTTTTTGAAGTTTTACTCTTTCTATTTCCAACTGTTCACGCGTCATTTTATCATATTTTTTTGCTGCTGCAAAATTTGTCATATTCATACTCCTTACAATTAAAATTTAACGTTCTTTTACACGATAATTATTGGTTTTGTTTTTAGATTGTTGTCCTGCTTTAAGAACCACTTTTATTTCATCGACATTACTTGAAGAAGAACCAAACAAATTGGCATAAGCTTCTCTGTTTTTCATTTTTAGTTCCGGTGTCAACTTTTGATATTTGGGCAAAATATCATAAATTTTTTTCCTTAAAGCAACGGCCGATTCACTCCCGCGCAATTTTCCTTCAATCCGCGTAATAAGCTGAACGAGAGCATATCTGCGAAATTCCTGTGAATGCATGGTCCAAGAATTAGAATCAGACGAAAAAAGTTCTTCTATCTTTTTAATTCTGAACTGTTCCAATTCTTCCCGTGTCATCTTATTCATTTTTTCTTCGACAGTTTGTTTGGCCATTTTCATAACTCCTTGACTTTGAACAAGGGTTGATTGTAACAGTTATTTTGTCTTTTGTCAAGTATTTTTATGAGAAAAAGCTAATACACGCAAGATATGTCCCAAATCATAATAAGAAGCTTTCAAAATAAATTTCTTTTTTTCCATTATTGATTTGACATCCTTTTCCTGCCCCTGTCCGATTTCAAAGAAAATCATTCCGTTTTGTTTCAAAACCTGCGCAACGGAATCGGACAAAATCCGATAATCTTGCAATCCGTCTGCACCACCATCCAAAGCATTCAACGGATCGTAATTTTTAACATCGACATCCAAAGTTTCAATTTCAGATGACGGAATATATGGCGGATTGCAAACAACAACATCAAAGCCACCCAAATCATTCCACCAATTATCTTCGTCCCAACTGCGACAAATCAATTTACTGCGTTTGGGAGCATATTTTTCGGCGTTCTGTTTGGCTATTTGCAAAGCGGCGGCACTGGCATCCATTCCGATACCGGTTGCATTGGGATATTCACTCAATAAAGCCAACAGCAAACAACCACTACCCGTTCCCAAATCCAATATACGCAAAGAAGCTGATTTATCAGGAAAATTTTTCAATACGGCATCTATGATTGTTTCACTGTCCGGACGCGGGTCCAACGTATCTTTTGATACTTTCAAATCCAAAGTCCAAAACCCCTTTTGCCCGATAATTTTGGCAACGGGTTCGCCTTTTTGACGGCGAGCAATATAACGGGATAAAAGGGCTTCATCACCATTTGCCGCCTGCTTTAACCACTTAAAGTCTAAATCAGGCGTATCGGTACAGCTCACTAAATCAGAACTATCCATTTTCAAACTCTGCCAATTTAGCCAATTGATCTTCTTCAATTAAAGCTTTAATAAACACGTCCAATCCGTCACCGTCCATCACCTGATCCAACTGATAAACAGTCAAATTTATACGGTGGTCGGTTACACGACCTTGCGGATAATTGTATGTGCGGATTCGTTCCGAACGGTCACCGGAACCGACTTGACTTTTACGATTGGAAGATTGTTCGGCGTCAATTTTTTGACGTTGAGCATCATACAATTTTGCACGTAACCGCGCCATTGCTTTGTCACGGTTTTTGAATTGAGAACGTTCTTCTTGACATTCCACAACCGTTCCGGTCGGAATATGAATCAAACGCACGGCAGAAGAAGTTTTATTGACGTGCTGACCACCGGCACCGGAAGAACGGAACACTTCCATTTTAATATCTTTTTCTTCATCAATGTGAACATCGACTTCGTCCGCTTCAGGCAAAACAGCCACCGTTGCAGCGGAAGTATGAACACGCCCGCTGGCTTCCGTTTCGGGAACACGTTGCACACGATGAGCGCCCGAGTCGTATTTTAACGAAGCAAACACGGCGTTACCGGAAATAGAAGCAACCGCTTCTTTCACACCACCGATACCCGTTTCGTTTTTTTCTTCCACTTCAAAACGCCAACCGCGGAAAGCCGCATAACGTTCATACATTCTGAACAAATCAGCCGCAAACAAAGCCGCTTCTTCACCACCCGTACCGGCACGTACTTCCAAAATAACGTTTTTGGCATCGGCTTCATCTTTTGGCAACAATAATACTTTGATTTTTTGTTCCAAATCGGGCAATTCGGCTTTCAATGAATAATATTCTTCGTTTGCCAACGCTTTCATTTCATTGTCGGCAGACGGATCGTTCATCAACTCTTCGGCATCTTTCATATCGGATAAAACTTTTTTCCAACGGCGACCGGCCATAACGACATCTTCCAAAGCACTTTGCTCTTTGGATAACTTCACGATTTGTGCGCCATCTGTTTCCGTTTCCAACAAAGCGGACAATTCATCATATCTGTCCATAATTGTTGATAATTTCATTTCAAAACTCATTTTTACTTCCTTTTCTTTTTGCAATAAACCATTATATGCGGCATTAAAAACCGCATTTATTTTTCAATAACGATTTACCACGCTAACGTTTTTTCAATTTTTCAGGAGATAAAGATACTCCGCGAACAACACGTCCCACCGGACCCAAAGGTTTTATTTTCTTTCCGTCAACCAAAATATCTAAACCGCCAGCATTACCCGTTTTCAAAAACAGTTCGACATCGGATTCGGGAACGTCATAAGTTTCCCCTTTTTTCAAAGTGCGACTTAAAAGCAAAGTATCATCTTGTTCGATTTCAACCCAAACTTCTTCACGGGCAACGATTCGAACGGAACCTTTTTTGGATTTTGTATTTTGTGCGTTTTTTGTTTCCTGTACAACGGGCTTTTCTTTTTCAATCTGTTGAGCAATAACTTCTTCGATTTTTACATTTTCGGACAAAGTCGGTTCTTGCGCAATAAATACGGGTTGTTCGACTTGTGTTTCAC
>JAGBRF010000068.1 GCA_017632555.1 Alphaproteobacteria bacterium
ATAAATTTCCATTTTCTTTGTGGGTGGCTTTTTTGTTGCTCTCCCCTTGCCTTTGTTTATTACTTCAACAAAGGGCACGCAACGAAATTGTAGCAAGACCAATTATTATTAGGAATATTATCGGCATCATCTTTGGTATTTTATGCGGCGTTCCGATATATTTGCTTTATTCTTATTCGGCATTGGAAAGCAGTGTATTGTGGTTATCATTCGGATTTTTGCTGTTCCTGTTTCTAGGTATTTTTGCATACCCCATTACAAGCTTTGGTTATGGTCTTTTAACGGCAATCATACCGTTTTTCCCGATTTTGAAAAATGCGTCCGTTCCCGTACCCGTTACATTCAATGAATTGATGTATTTTTTCAGTTGGCTGGCCGTATTGAATATATTGCCTGTCTTGGTGTTTTTGATAAAGCCATACTGGTTGGTTAAAATGGGCTTTATCTTCCGTGAGGAATACGACTTCCGCCTGCGTTTTGCATTCTTTTTAGACGCTATTTTGTTTGGCTTTTTGTTACTGATTACCTTATTTGGATAATTTTTCAATATAAGAACGAGCCAACGCATCACACCGTTCATTTTCCGGGTGGCCGGCGTGTCCTTTTACCCATTGCCAACGAATTTTGTGTTTTTCGGATAAACGGCTTAATTCCTGCCATAATTCTTGATTAGCAACCGCTTTTTTAGACGATGTTTTCCATCCGCGAGCAGTCCAATCTTTCAACCATTCGGTCATACCGCGAACAACATATTGACTGTCCGTTGTCAAAACAACATCACATGGTTCTTTTAGGGCTTTCAAAGCTTCTATAACCGCCTGCATTTCCATTTGATTATTCGTGGTCGCATCTGCACCGCCGGACAATTCTTTTTCGTTTTTCCCGTAACGCAGGATAGCACCCCAACCGCCAACGCCGGGATTTCCGCTGCAAGCTCCATCAGTAAAAATATCGATATGTTTCATTCTTTTTCCTTTTCTTTACAAGAATGATAGCATTTAAAAGTTGTCAAAGGGTTAATAATTGTTGTTTTGTCAGAATTTAATCTCGACCATTTTTCACTCATAGATGACATTTCAACATAAATACTAAATTTTATCAAAAAACAGCAAAAAATATGCTTGAAAAAAGCAAAAATTTATGCTAACGTCCAACGTATAGGTCGACATACAAAAAAGTGCAAAGCTTTTAAAAAAGGAAAGGAAGATTATGAAGACAATATTAGTTACTGGGGGATCGGGTTTTTTGGGTTCAAACTTATGCCATCGGCTTATCGAAAGTGGCGAAAAAGTTATATGTTTGGACAACAACTATACCGGACGTATGGAAAATATAAAAGACATTGAAAATCACCCGAACTTTAAGTTTGTCTTACATGATGTTTGTTGCCCTATCAATATCGATGAACACATCGACCAAATTTATAATCTTGCTTGTCCGGCCAGCCCGCCTGCTTATCAAGGCAAACATTCCATCGAAACAACAAAAACTTGCGTTTTGGGTGCGTTGAATGTATTGGAATTGGCAAAAAAGAATAATGCAACCGTCTTTTTATCTTCCACATCGGAAATTTATGGTAATCCGACAATCAGCCCGCAACCCGAAACATATTTCGGAAACGTCAACCCGAACGGAATTCGGTCTTGCTATGACGAAGGAAAACGTTGTGCAGAAAGTTTGTTCTTTGATTATCACAGACATGAAGGTGTCAATATAAAAGTTGCTCGTTTATTCAATTCTTACGGTCCGGGAATGAACCCGAATGACGGCCGTGTTGTATCGAATTTCATTTGCCAAGCATTATCCGGACGGGATATCACCATTTATGGCGATGGTTCTCAAACACGTTCGTTTTGTTTCGTTGATGACACAATTCGCGGAATAATCGCTTTAATGAATTCCCCGCAAGAAGTAACCGGTCCTATAAACATCGGTAATCCGGCTGAATTTACAATCAGTCAATTGGCCGAAATGGTTGTTCAAAAAATCGGCGGAAAATCAAAAGTTGTGTATGAATGCTTGCCGTCCGATGACCCGACACAAAGAAAGCCGGACATTACACAAGCTCAAACAAAATTGAATTGGGGACCAACCATTCAATTGAGTGCCGTTTTGGATAAAACAATCCCTTATTTCAAAAGCCAAATTCATTTGTTTACCGGCGGATTGAAAAAGACTTTATCTGAAAGTAAAACATCGTCCGCAAACTCGGAAAAACCGAATTATTCGGATCATATTACTTTGCATTTAGATCATTCTTTGGAAGTTGCTAAAGAGGCTGTTCAAGTTTCCATCAGCTAGAAAAGGCAAAAGACGGCATATCCGTTTTGGTATTCACAAATCCTGACACTGCCGAATTTGAAAAAGAAAAGCCGGAATATCACGCCAAACATTTGGCAGACTGCGAAAGGATTTTGATTTCTTTAATTCAAAAGGAAAAATCATAAAAAATAACGCCTTTTGTAATGGGCGTTATTGAATTTCGTTTCCCAAAGCCGTTTTAATTTCGGCGGAAACATTTTCTATTGTTTCCGTACCGTCAATGCACACCAAAATACCTTTGTGTTCATAATACGGCGTAACAGGAGCCGTTACCATACGATATATTTTTAATCTGCGCTTGATTGCTTCCAAATTATCATCGGCACGGCGGATAATGTTCTTACTGCCACACTTCGGACAAACCGGATTATGCCCTTCCATTTGGAACATAGCATTACAATCACCGCATGAAGCACGTTTCAAAATACGCTTTATGACATAGCTGTCCGGCACTTGAAGTTTGATAACAATATCGACCTTCAATCCTTTTTCGGCCAACATCTTATCCAACAATTCAGCTTGCGCCAAATTGCGCGGAAAACCGTCCAAAATAAAGCCGTTTTTGCATTCCGGTGAATTTATCTTATCCACGACAAACGGCACCATAACTTCGTCAGGAACGAAATTACCACCGTCAATCAATTCTTTGATTTTCAAACCCAATTCAGAACCGGAAGCCGCAGCTGCCCGCAACATTTCACCTGTGGACAAATGCGGAATACCGAATTCTTCTTGTAATATGCGCGCATGCGTTCCTTTTCCGGAACCCGGTGGACCGAACAAAACAATATTGCGCGCCATAGACATTATAATCTGCCTTTTAATTGAGCTTTACGAATTAAACTTTCATATTGAGCGGCAAACAAGTGTGCTTGAATTTGGCTCATTGTTTCCATAATAACCGTTACAACGATCAACAAAGTTGTTCCACCCAAAACAAACGGAACGGAATATTTGGAAATTAAAACTTCCGGAATAACGCACAAAGCAGCCAAATAAAGAGAACCGAAAACCGTCAAACGAGTTGTGACATAATCCAACTATTCGGCCGTGCTGTTTCCCGGACGAATACCGGCAATAAAACCACCGTTTTTCTTTAAGTTTTCAGCTGTTTCCTTCGGATTGAAAACAACACCCGTATAAAAGAACGTAAAGAAGATAATCAACAAAGCGTATACTGTCATATACAGGAAATTACCACGCCCCATCCAAACCAAAGCCGTTTGAGCCCAACTGTAAGAACCGTTTTCAGAATTTGCCAAAATTGCAACAAAGTCAACGGCAACATCAACAAAGCAGATGCAAAGATCGGCGGCATAACACCGGTCGGGTTGATTTTTAACGGGAAGTAAGTGTTTTTCATAGAAAGTGAACGAACACCGACACTCATTCCTTTCGGATATTGAATAACAATACGGCGTTGAGCACGTTCAACCATAACAACAATGGCAACCAACGCAATTGTCATAGCAATCAAGCCGAAAACCATTGCTTGTGAAATTTCACCGGAACGGCCCATTTACAACGTACGAATAAATGCTTTTGGC
>JAGBRF010000069.1 GCA_017632555.1 Alphaproteobacteria bacterium
AATACTTCAACTCCACACACGGTGCACGTAAAGGTTTGGCAGATACTGCTTTGAAGACCGCTAACTCCGGTTATCTGACACGTCGTTTGGTTGACGTTGCACAAGATGCAATCATTGTTGAAGAAGACTGCGGAACAGAAAAAGGTATCACAATTCAACCGATTATCGAAGGTGGTGATGTGATTGCTACAACCGGTGAACGTATTTTGGGTCGTACAGCACAAGAAGATATCAAAAACCCGCAAACGGGCGAAATCATCGTTCCAAAGGGTCATTTGATTGACGAAAACGATGTTGAAAAAATCGATGAAGCCGGTGTTGAATCCGTGTTGATCCGTTCTGTTTTGACTTGTGAATCCAAAAATGGTATTTGCGCAAAATGTTATGGACGTGATTTGGCTCATGGTACGCCGATTTCAATCGGTGAAGCAGTTGGTGTTATTGCTGCTCAATCCATTGGTGAACCGGGTACACAGTTGACCATGCGTACATTCCACATCGGTGGTGCTGCGCAACGTGGTGCTGAACAATCAACGGTTGACGCTGTGTTCGATGCAACAATTCGTTTGAAAAACAGCCAAACAATCAAGAATTCTTCCGGTGCTGAAATCGTATTGTCCAGAAACTGCGAAATTTCTTTGATTGATGCCGGACATCGCGAAAAAGCTCGTCATAAGATTCCTTATGGTGCTGTTTTGTTGGTCAAGAATGGCGACAAAGTTCAAAAGGGTACTCGTTTGGCAGAATGGGATCCGTATACAATGCCAATCATCGCTGATAAAGCCGGTGTCGTCAAGTTTGATGACTTGGTTTTGGGCGAAACAGTTCGTGAAGTTGTGAACGAAGCAACCGGATTGACATCTCGTGTGATTATGGACTGGCGTCAGAACGCCAAGGGCGGTGAACGTAAACCGAGCATTGTTTTGGTAGACAAAGACGGTAAGCCGTTGATGTTCTCTGCCGAAGTCGAAGCTCGTTACTTCTTGCCGGTTGATGCTGTTATTTCCGTTGACGAAGGTGTAAAAGTTGCAAAAGGTGACGTTTTGGCTCGTATGCCGCGTGAAACAGGTAAGACAAAAGATATTACCGGTGGTTTGCCACGTGTTGCTGAATTGTTCGAAGCTCGCCGTCCGAAAGATGCTGCTATCATCGCAGAAATCGAAGGTCGTGTCGAATTCGGTAAAGATTACAAATCAAAACGCCGTATTTCCATTGTCGGCAACGATAATCAAAAGGTTGAATACGTCATTCCAAAGGGCAAACACATTGCCGTTCACGAAGGTGAATTTGTAAACAAAGGTGATGTCATTGTTGACGGTAATATGGTCCCGCATGATATTTTGCGTATCTTGGGCGTAGAAGCTTTGGCTCACTACTTGATTAAGGAAGTTCAAGCTGTTTACCGTTTGCAAGGTGTACGTATCAACGATAAGCATATCGAAGTTATCGTTCGTCAAATGATGCAGAAAGTCGAAGTAACCGATGCCGGTGATACAACATTGTTGGTTGGTGAACAAGTTGATATAGATACTTTGGAAGCCGAAAACAAAAAGGCGTTGGCAAATGATGGAAGAGAAGCAAAGGCAATTCCTGTATTGCTCGGTATTACAAAAGCCAGCTTGCAGACGAAGTCATTTATCTCTGCCGCATCATTCCAGGAAACAACTCGTGTATTGACGGAAGCTGCTGTCGAAGGCAAGACGGATATGTTGACCGGATTGAAAGAAAACGTCATTGTTGGTCGTTTGATCCCGGCCGGTACAGGTTCTATGCTGAACAGCAAGCGCGAATTAGCCGCAGAACGCGATAAAGCTTATATCGAAGCTCAAAAGCAATCTGAAAAACCGGCTGAATTGGCTGCCGTAGATGCCGAATTGGGATTGGAAGGATAATCGATAATTTCCAATGAAAAAATAACAAACCGCCCTTTGATTTAAGGGCGGTTTTTTTATGTTTGTTTGTCGAATTTTTAATGGACTATCTATGTCCGATTTTTGTTTTACTTTTTATTAATTTTTTTCTTGACAAATAAAACGAATCAACTATAATGTCAACCCTAGGTATTTCTCTGTCCACGGTGGACGGGGAAGTTTTGTTTTAATTTATATGTAGGAGAGTAGCCTTGGCACGTATTGCAGGTGTAAATATTCCGACAGCGAAAAGAGTCGTCATTGGTTTGACGTATATCTATGGGATTGGACGGAAGAAAGCCGAAGAAATCTGTCAAAAGACAGGTATTTCGGAAGATAAGCGCGTCAGTGAATTGACTGATGATGAAGTTTTAAAAATTCGCGAATTAATCGACAAAGATTACCATGTAGAAGGTGATTTGCGCCGTGAAGTTTCTTTAAACATCAAACGTTTGATGGATTTAGGTTGTTACAGAGGTTTGCGTCATCGTAAAGGGTTGCCAGTTCGTGGTCAACGTACACATACGAATGCACGTACTCGTAAAGGAAAAGCAGTTCCTATTGCGGGTAAGAAGAAAGTAACTAAGTAAGGAGTTTAAGTAATGGCTAAAACAGAAACAAAAGTGGCTCGTACAAGAAACCGCGACAGAAAGAATATTACATCTGGCGTAGCGCATGTAAATTCTACATTCAATAACATTATGATTACCATTACAGATGCTCAAGGAAATACAATTTCTTGGTGTTCCGGTGGTGTTAAAGGTTTTAAAGGTTCCAGAAAAGCAACTCCGTATGCTGCACAAGTTTGTGCCGAAGAAGCCGGTCGTAAGGCAATGGAACACGGTTTAAAGAATTTGGAAGTTTTAGTAGCAGGTCCCGGTTCAGGTCGTGAATCGGCTTTGCGTGCCTTCCAAGCTTTAGGGTTGGTTATCACGGCGATTAAAGATGTGACTGGTGTACCGCATAACGGTTGCCGTCCTCCGAAACGTCGTCGTATTTAATGGTGGCTGTCTTCGGACAGCTGATGGGAGTGCCCGTCAAACGGCACTCGTTCCTGAAAAAATAGGAGCTTATTGTGATACAAAAAAATTGGCAAGAATTGATTAAACCATCAACATTATCTGTGGAACACATTGTCCCCGGATTTAAATCAACTATCATTGTTGAACCATTGGAACGTGGCTTTGGTACAACATTGGGTAACGCATTGCGCCGGATTTTATTATCTTCCTTGCGCGGTGGTGCCGTAACATCCATCAAAATTGATGGTGTTGACCTTGAATTTTCCAGCATTCCGGGTGTCCGTGAAGATGTGACAGACATTGTTTTGAACATCAAAATGTTGGCTTTGAAAGTCGAAGAAGAAGGCGTTCGCCGTATGACTTTGGAAGCAACAGGACCGGGTGTTGTAACAGCTGCTCAAATCCAAGCAGATTCCAGCATTGAAATCATGAATCCGGATTTGGTCATCTGCACATTGGATGCCGGTGCAAAAATTAAAATTGAAATGTCAGTTACAACCGGCAAAGGTTATGTACCTGCTGTTCAAAATCGTCCGGCTGATTGTCCGATCGGAACTTTACCGATTGACAGTATTTTCAGCCCGATTAAAACAGTTGTTTACAAAGTTGTAAATGCGCGTGTCGGTCAACAAACAGACTATGATAAGTTGTATTTGACGGTCGAAACAAACGGTGTTGTCACACCGGAAGATGCGGTTGCTTTATCTGCCCGTATTTTACAAGATCAATTAAAGACTTTCATCAACTTTGAAGATCCGGAAGATACACAGGAAGAAGAACAAAAAGTTGTTCTGCCGTTCCCTGCTGCATTACTTCGCAAAGTTGACGAATTGGAATTGTCCGTCCGTTCTGCAAATTGCTTGAAGAACGACAACATTGTTTACATTGGTGATTTGGTCCAAAGAACAGAAACAGATATGTTGCGTACACCGAACTTTGGTCGTAAGTCATTGAATGAAATCAAGGAAGTTTTGGATTCTATGGGATTACATTTGGGTATGTCCGTAGAAGGCTGGCCTCCTGAAAACATTGATATGTTAGCCAGAAGTTTGGAAGAACCATTCTAACGGTTGACAAACAAAAAATTGTTCGGATTGTCCGGACGACTTGAAGGCTCATCCGTTACGGGTGGTTTTCGGGGAAACTTTATCGGTTTTGTGAGCAAAACCTTAACGCAAGAAAGAAAGGAAAAATAAAAATGCGTCATGGAGTAGCAAAAAGAAAATTAAATAAATCAATTTCTCACCGTCGCAGTATGTTTGCGAATATGGCTGTGTCATTGATTAAACATGAACAAATCAAAACAACTTTGCCCAAAGCAAAGGAATTACGTCCGATTATTGAAAAAATGATTACAAATGCACGTTCGAAGGATTTACACGCACGTCGTGAAGCTCTTTCTTTCTTGCGTGATGAAGCTATGACGGAAAAGTTGTTGACTGTTTTGGTCGATCGTTATGCTAACCGCAACGGTGGTTACACACGTGTTTTGAAAGCCGGTTTCCGTTATGGAGATATGGCGCCGATGGCTATCATCGAATTCGTTGATCGTGATGTAACAGCAAAAGGAAAAGATTCCGGTGTTGTTGAAGTTGCAGCAACCGAAGAAGAAGCTCCTGCTGTCGAAGAAAAAAAGACCAAAAAGAAAACAGCAAAAAAAGCTGAAGAAAAAGCTGAATAAGATTATTTAAGGTATCAAGGAAAACGGAATTGCAAAATTGCGTTCCGTTTTTTCTTCCTTTGAATGAAAAAGACTTGATTTTATAAAAAAAAGGATTAAAGTCGGATTCATTCGAATGAAGAAAGACTCAGCTGTCAAAAGCTGCGTTTTTTTATTACTAGGAAAGGAGATTAAAATGGCTGATGAAAGAGTGCCTATGACCAGAACGGGTTATGACCGTTTACAAGAGGAATTGAAACATTTAAAGTTTGTCGATCGTCATGATATCATTGCTGCAATTGAAGAAGCACGTTCTCATGGTGATTTGTCTGAAAATGCCGAATATCACGCCGCACGTGAAAAACAAAGCTTTATTGAAGGCCGTATTCAAGATTTGGAAAGCGCTTTGTCCCGTGCGGAAATTATTGATGTTAAAACTTTGTCCGGCGAAAAAGTATTGTTCGGTGCAACGGTTGAAGTCAATGATTGCGATGAAGATAAAACGCAAACATATCAAATTGTCGGACAATATGAAGCCGATTTGGAAAAAGGTCGCATTTCGATGTTGTCACCTTTGTCAAAGGCTTTGATTGGCCGTTCCGTTGGTGATTTTGTTGAATTTAATACACCAAAAGGTCAAAAGACATACGAAATTTTGAATGTTAAATTCATATAATTTTTTTAAGTGCAAAAACACAAAACCCCGCATTTGATGCGGGGTTTTTGTATATCGGGGAATATTACCGACCATTACGGCGGAATTTTGTCAAAATGGAAAGTTTTTTTATCCCAGCCGTCAGTAAGTTGGCAATATCTTCATGCCCGTAGTTTTTCGCCATATCCAAAGCGGTTCTGCCTTGTCGTGCTATATTGACATTTGCACCGGCATCAAGCAATTTTTGAACAATTTGGGTATGTCCTTTTATAGCGGCGGCCATTAAAGGTGTAAAGCCCATGCTGTTTTTATGATTTACATCGGCATTTTTATCGATTAAGTATTTGGCCGTTTCCAATTTTTTAAAGTTGATGGCATACATCAATGGTGTGTTTTTATACCCATCCGGTCTTTCCAAATTTACATCAAAGTTTTCTATCTTTTTCAAAATGTCAGTATCCGTATCTTTTGCCCAATCAACTTTTCCCCAAGTTTTATCCCAATC
>JAGBRF010000070.1 GCA_017632555.1 Alphaproteobacteria bacterium
CGTTTTGAGGCGGTTTTTATAAAGCCGTAAAAGTAAGGTGGCACCGCGAACGAAATTCGCCCTTACACTTGGAACGAAAGAAAAAGGAAAATTAAAATGAATATATACAGAACTCATAATTGCAGTGCATTACGTGCAGCGGATGCAGGTAAGCAAGTTTGTCTTTCCGGTTGGATTTTATCCAAACGTGACCACGGAAATTTGTTGTTTATCGATTTGCGTGACCATTACGGACGGACACAATGCGTAGTCAATGCGGAAAATCCTCATTTTGAAGAATTGTCCAAATTGCGTGTTGAAACAGTTGTTAAAATTGAAGGTAAAGTCTTAAAACGTTCATTGGATACGGTCAATGATAAGTTGCCGACAGGTGAAATCGAAGTCGCCGTTGAAAATTTTGAAGTTTTGGGTGATGCCGCTGTTTTACCGTTCTCTTTGACTGCTGATGAAAGCGATTTGTCCGAAGAACAACGTTTGACATATCGTTTCTTGGACTTACGTCGTGACAGACCGCATGCCAATATCGTATTGCGTAACCGTTTTATACAATCATTACGTCAAAGAATGTGGGCACAAGGTTTTATGGAATTCCAAACACCTATTTTAACGGCATCTTCTCCGGAAGGGGCACGGGACTATTTGGTTCCTTCACGTGTTCATCCGGGATTGTTTTATGCTTTGCCACAGGCTCCGCAACAATTCAAACAATTGTTGATGGTGTCCGGTTTCGACCGTTATTTCCAAATTGCGCCTTGTTTCCGTGATGAAGACAGCCGTGCAGACAGAACGCCGGGTGAATTTTACCAATTGGATATGGAAATGAGTTTTGTTGAACAACAAGATATTATGGACATAATGGAACCGGTTGTCTTGGGCGCTATGCAAGAATTCGGACAAGGTAAAGATTTTTCGGACGAACAATTCCGTCACATTCCGTTTGAAGAAGCTATGTTGACTTACGGTACGGATAAACCGGACTTACGTAACCCGTTGATTATTAAAGATGTGACAGAAAGTTTCCGTTGTTCCGATTTTGGTATTTTTACGGCTATGATTGAGCAGGGTGCTTTTGTTCGTGCAATTAAAGCGCCGGGTTGTTCGATAAAACCGCGTTCTTGGTTCGATAAGTTGGGTGCGTGGGCAAAAGAAGAAGGCTTTGGCGGTTTGGCATACATTTCTTGGACAGAAGAAGGTGCAAAAGGACCTGTTGCCAACAAATTGTCCGCAGACCGAGTCGCACAAATCGCAGCTACTTGCGAAGCAAAAGTCGGCGATGTTGTTTTCTTTGTTGCCGGTAAGGGTACAAAAACGGCCAAATTTGCCGGTGCTGTTCGTACGGCTTTGGGAAAAGAATTGGGCTTGATTGATGAAAACAAGATTATTTTCTGTTGGGTAACTGATTTCCCGTTCTTTGAAGAAAATCCGGATACACATCAAATCGAATTTTCTCACAACCCGTTCTCTATGCCACAAGGCGGAATGGACGCTTTGGTAAATAAAGATCCGTTCGATATTAAAGCATATCAGTTCGACTGTGTATGTAATGGTGTTGAAATTTGTTCGGGCGCTATTCGTAACCACAGAGAAGACATTATGATAAAAGTCTTTAAGATGGCCGGTTATGGCAGAGATGTTGTAGAAGCCAAATTCGGTGGTATGTTAAACGCTTTCCGTTATGGCGCACCTCCGCACGGTGGTTGTGCTTTCGGTGTTGACCGTTTGGTTATGTTGTTGTGCGGTGAAGACTATGTCCGCGAAGTGATTGCTTTCCCGTTCAATCAACGTGCGCAAGATTTGTTGATGCATGCACCGGCTCCGGTTACGGAATTGCAGTTGCGTGAAGCACATATCAAATTGCGTAGCGAACCGAAGTTTTAGAAAATTAAAATCCCCTTACGGAAAGGTAAGGGGATTTTTTTATTTTTAACCTGTTCAAAAACAATTATTGTTCGTCTTTGATTTGTCCGCGTGTGCACGGTGTGCTGACACGTTTTTGACGGATAGTGATTTTATTTGCCGAAGCTTTGAATTGATCCGTTACATCAACACCGTTTGAATAAATTCTGCTTGAACAGAAACGGCATTGTGAGAAAGAACCATTACCCAAATCTTTTTCTTTGTAATCAGAACATTCTGTTACAACTTCGAAATGACGAGTCGGGGGATTGCATGAAGGACAAACGACTGGTTCAGGTTGTTTTGTGCTTTGGCAGGCGGAAAGCGCACAAGCCAATGTAACTAATAAGAGTGTTTTTTTCATTTTTTTTCCTTTCATTTTTTTAAAATGCAGGTCATATTAACACAAAATTAACTTTTTGGCAAGCTTTTTGTTAAAAATTATTTACATTTTACTTGAACGTATCCGTTACCCTTATCATAAGTCTTACATTTTACCTTGCTGGGACGCTTTCCGGTTTCGGCGGCAACCCGTTCTCTTTCAGCATCAATACGGTCTTGCAGACGGGCATCAGCGTTGGCTTCTTTCATCGCATCAGCCATGGAACGCCGGCGCATATCTTCTTCATCTTTCAAATCTCTTTTGCGAATCGCTTCGTCAATAACATCTTGTTCTTTTTTGCGAACACAATTCCAAATAGCACCGGGCGGGGGATTAAAATTACCTAAATATTGCGTACACGTTTTATTCAAATCGTCCATTTTTAATCTGAAAGAATCAACCTTGTCAAACGAAAGATAATCCATATCCATGTTGCGATAACGAAGCACGTCATCATAAAACATACGGCATTGCATATATTCTTCCGTTCCCAATTTGAAACCCATTGTAACAGAGCATTGACGATTTAAAACGCTGTTCATTCTGTTTTTGGCGGCGGCTCTTTCTTCTGCGGAAATGCAAGCGCAAAGAACGGCACAAAGTAAAGCGGTTACAGCAATATTTTTTATCATTCTCCCCTCCAAATAAAAAGAAAAGGGCATTTCGTATTGAAACGCCCTTTTTTTATTTTCAAATTAGATTAAGTTATCTTTCTTTGCCATATGTTGAACCATACGAACCAAAGCATTTGAATAACCCCATTCGTTATCATACCAAGAAACGATCTTGAACATGCGTTTTTCACCTTTCAGGTTATTTTGCAATGTTGCTTTGGAATCATAGATACTGGCGTGAGAATCGTTGATGAAGTCTGTGGAAACCAATTCTTCATCAGTGTATCCCAAAGTGCCTTTCATATATGTATCAGCGGCTTTCTTCAACAAGCTGTCGATTTCTTCGATGGAAGTATCGCGACCTGCAACGAAAGTCAAGTCAACAGCAGAAACATCAGCTGTCGGAACACGGAAAGACATACCGGTCAATTTACCTTTTACAACCGGCAAAACTTCGCCAACGGCCTTAGCAGCACCCGTTGTTGACGGAATGATGTTGATAGCAGCTGCACGACCACCGCGCCAATCTTTTTTGGACGGTCCGTCAACTGTCTTTTGTGTTGCTGTGTAAGAGTGAATTGTTGTCATCAAACCGGTTTCAACACCGATACCTTCTTTAATCAAAACATGAACCAATGGTGCCAAGCAGTTTGTTGTGCAAGAAGCATTGGAAACGATAACGTGTTTTGCAGGATCGAATTCTTGTTCATTGACACCGAAAACCATTGTTTTAACATCACCTTTACCAGGTGCGGAAATAACAACACGTTTTGCACCGGCTGTGATATGACCTTGGGCTTTTTCAGATTGTGTAAATAAACCGGTTGATTCGATAACATAGTCAATGTTCAAATCTTTCCACGGCATCATGGCCAAATCTTTTTGAGCCATCAAGCAACGGATTTCGTTTCCGTTTACAACCAAAATATCATCTTCTTCCAAAGCCGGATTTGATTTCTTTGTTGTGATATCAGCATTCATTTTTCCATGAACTGAATCATATTTTAATTGATAGGCAAAGTATTTTGCATCTGTACCCATATCAACAACGGCTACGACATCGATACCTTTTCCTAATAAACCTTGTTCTGTAATCGCTTGGAAAACCAAACGTCCGATACGGCCAAAGCCGTTAATAGCTACGCGAACTGCCATTTAAAATCTCCTTATATAAATTAGCATTAATAATACGAAAACGATTCTTACACTGTTTTTCAAAAAAAAGCTAGTCCTAAATTAAAATTTTTTGCGAATTTTTAGCATAAAAAACATTTGAAAGAAAATAAGAGGGGTTGTAAGCCGGATTTTGTCAAAGGACAATCATTCATCTAGAAGCTATATTACTATAACTTTCTGGCGACCTACCTATCAGGCGGTATAGGAACAATACCTTGCAAATTGAATTGCAGCCATTTTCTTGGTCTTGCTTCAGATGGGGTTTACCATGCCTTGAACCGTTGCCGGTCAAGCGGTGAGCTCTTACCTCGCCGTTTCATCCTTACCCTGAACAAAGCAGGGCGGTTTATTTTCTGTGGCACTGTCCCTCGGGTTGCCCCGGGCGGCCGTTAGCCGTCATCTTGTTCCTATGAAGTCCGGACTTTCCTCCCGCTATCAACAATGTTCAAGCCAGCGATTGTCCGCCCCTCTTGGTTTGATAATATACTTTGTTTTTCCCGTTCTGTCAAGTTGAAAATAAAATGGCGGAACAGGGCGGTTTTTCAACATAAAATAAAGCGGTATTATAATACCATACAAAAAAATCCTAAAAAACTGCTTGACAAAGAATATAAATGTGATATATTAGCAAACGTGTTTTAACAAAAAGGATTAAAAAATGAAAACTACATTAAGTGCAAAACCATCAACAATTAAGCGTGATTGGTACTTGATTGACGCCACCGACTTGGTGTTGGGACGTATGGCAAGTCAAATCGCAACAATTTTGCGTGGTAAAAATAAAACTTCTTATACACCGCACATGGATTGTGGTGACTATGTTGTTGTCATCAATGCTGACAAAGTCGCTTTGACTGGCAAAAAATTGGAAAACAAAAAATACTTTCATCATACCGGATACATCGGTGGCATTAAGGGTATTACCGCTGCCAAATTGATGGAAAAGAAACCGGAAGATGTTATTTACAAAGCTGTTGAACGTATGATTACCCGTAACAAATTGGGCCGTCAAATGATGACAAAATTGCGCATTTATGCCGGTAGCGAACACCCGCATACAGCTCAAAACCCAATCGTTTTGGATATTGCTGCGAAAAACCCGAAGAACAAAAGGAGTGACGTATAATGACTGAATTAAAAGAATTGAAAGATGCTGTAAAAGCTCCTGAAGAAACAGTAAAACGCGAACCAAAGAAAGACAAATTCGGTCGTTCTTATGCAACCGGTAAACGTAAAGATGCCGTTGCTCGTGTTTGGTTGAAATTGGGTAAAGGTAAAATCGAAGTCAACGGAAAAGATTCTATGGCTTACTTTGGTCGTCCTGTTTTGCAAATGATTATCAATCAACCGTTTGTTGCAACTGCACGTGAAGGTCAATTTGATGTCGTTTGCACGGTCAGTGGTGGCGGATTGTCCGGTCAAGCCGGTGCTGTTCGTCATGGTATCAGCCGTTGTTTGGATTTATTCGAACCGGAATTACACAAAACATTACGTCAAGGCGGTTTCTTAACACGTGATAGCCGTGCTGTTGAACGTAAGAAAGCCGGTCGTTCAAAAGCTCGTAAGAGATACCAATTTTCAAAGCGTTAATCTTTGGATTTACTTTACAAAAATCCCCAGCCGTTTGGTCGGGGATTTTTTTTGTTTGACAATGGGGCTTGCGCCGATATAAAATTCATATTCAGAGAGGTACCAGATGAAAAAATTTTTGCTTTTATTATTGGTCTTTGGCTTTACAACAAATGCGTATGCCAAGGATTTATCAAAAGAGATTATCCCCCCAAATGAAATGACAGTGAAGGATTTTTTTACTGTTGATTTTTCAAAGGCGACCAATGAAAAAGAAGGGGAGAAAATGGGTATGAATGTGGGTATGGTTATTGGAAACCTTGCCGCTATGAAATTCAGAGTTACTCAATCAAAAGCCGTATCAAAACGGGAATTGGATTGCATAGAAAAGCTCGGTGGCGTTGAAAGTATGCAATCGGATTTCGAAAACGGTAAATTGGACGGTAATGAAAAAATTTCTTGGGCTTATGCCAAACGATTGATGAAATGTCTTAAACCGGAAAATCAAAAAAGAATGTTGAAGGATATGCAAGAGTTGCTGAAATAATAAAAAATCCCCACCACTTCGGCGGGGATTTGTTTTATTGTTTTTGTCTTTCTTTTTCTGTCATATAGTAAATGTAAATGCTTTTATCATCCGTCAAATCGTTGTGCCATTCGGAAATTTTCTGTGTCTTTCCTGTTATGGCTTTATTATACGAATTTAACAAGGCAGAGTTGTTGTGATTTGTCACCTGCAACATATATTCAGCTGTTTTAAGATTCAAATCCGTGTCAAAATAATAATATGATTCAACCGATGTCATCGTGCCTTCTTTTGGTATAAAGACATGGTTTTCTTTGTCAATCAAAGTTGCGTTAAAATCACCTTTTTCTTTTATCAGGTTTTTAATTTTGGACGAAGCGCCGTCATTATCACAACCGGCGACCAAAAGTCCCAATAAAGCCATTGCATATAAATTAAATTTTTTCATTGCCTATTCCTTTATACATTTTTAACGTATGAAAGAGCAATGTAGCACAAAAAAATTACTTTGTCAACTTTTCTAATTTTTCCAATTTTTTTGCAATTTTAGTGGCTTCGGGAATGACCCGTTCAACCTTTCTGACAAAGCCGATGAAATTGGTTTTGTTGTCATTCAAGCAACCTTCGCGATACATCACTTTGATTTGCTTTTTCATCGGGCTCCAAAATCCGCCTAAATTGACAAAAATCATTGGTTTCTTTTTAATCCGACCCGTTTGAATTAAAACGCAAAATTCGGCCAATTCGTCCACGGTTCCCCAACCGCCCGGCAAAATGACCATCACATCACCTTCGTCAAACATCATAAATTTGCGGGTGGATAAATCCGGAACAATTTCCATTTCGCCTTTTTTGAACAAAGACGGATCATCGCATTGTAATTCCATCAATTTTTGCGTT
This sequence comes from Alphaproteobacteria bacterium, assembly GCA_017632555.1. The sequence goes on from JAGBRF010000070.1 coordinate 7,064, forward strand.
GTTATACCGCGAACGGCACCGCATTCTTTCAACAAGCCATGGAAAACTTGTCCCATCATGCCGGTATCACCGACTCCGTAAACTAACGTGGAATTATTTTTTGCAATCAACTGACCCAACTTAAAAGCTTGGTCATTGTATTTTTTCGAAATAGCAGTAGACGCACTGCCAAATACAGTGATTTTTTTGAATGTCATTTTCTTATCTCCTGAAACGTAGTTTATCTGAAATTTCTTAATCTTTTATTAAGATAAAACGATTTATAAATATAAAGTATGAAAGGGTAGAAAAATGGCAGATATTTCAAAATATGTTATCAATTATACCGAAAAAGCCCGTGCAGGACAGTTGACAAAGCTTGTCGGGCGTGAAAATGAAGTCAATCGATTGATTCACATTTTATTGCGTAAAAACAATAATAATCCTTTGATTATGGGGCCGTCCGGCATTGGTAAAACGGCTTTGATTGAAGGATTGGTGCAATTTATGATATCTGACAAAGCGCCCGATGTTTTTAAGGATATTGAAGTTGTCGGAGTCGATGTTGCCACTATTATGTTGGACACAAAAACAGATGACGAATATGCCACTATCTTAAAAGAAATTTTTGAAGACATCTATGCGTCAAACGGTAAAAAGATTTTGTATGCAAAAGATGTCAGCTTGCTTGTTCGGACGGATATCAACCCCGAAAACGTTGAACCGGCTAAATTTTTGAAACTGAAAGTGTTGGAAGGTTCCGTCAAATGTATTTTGGAATCGGATCCTTTGTCTTACCGTGCTTATGTGGAAAAAGATATTGCTTTGTTGGGCAAATTCCAAACATTATTTTTGGAAGAACCGACACCGGCCGAAGCCATTGAAATCGTTTCAAATCAAAAATCACAATTCGAAGAACATTATGGGGTTGTTATTCCTGATGATGTTGTTTCCGCTTCCGTAAATTTGGCACATCGTTATATTAAACAACGTTATTTGCCGGAAAAGGCAATCGATTTGTTGGACGATGCTTCCAGTTTGGTTTTGATGGATAAAAGTAAGAACAAAACTTTGACGGTGGAACACGCTATGCGAACAATTTCCGCGTGGACGGGCATTCCGCTTGAAAAGGTGGATATAGAAGACCAAAAGCGTTTGGCTTTGGCGGAAGAATTTTTGCACGCCCGCGTTATCGGACAAAACGAAGCCGTGAAGGTCGTTTCCGATTCGTTGCGCCGTTCTCGTTCCGGGTTGCAAGATCCTAACCGCCCGATTGGTTCTTTCCTGTTTATCGGTGCAACCGGTATCGGTAAAACGGAATTGGCAAAATCTTTGGCTGAATTTATGTTCAACGAAGAAACCGCTATGTTGCGTTTGGATATGTCCGAATATATGGAAAAAAATTCGGTTACGCGTTTAATCGGACCACCACCGGGAACGCCGGGTTTCGAATTGGGTGGTATTTTGACCGAAGGCGTTCGTTTGAAACCTTTCCAAGTTGTTTTGTTCGATGAAATTGAAAAAGCGCATCCCGACATTTTAACTTTGTTGTTGCAGGTGTTGGATGAAGGGCGTTTGACGGACAGTAAGGGAACTGCGGTTGATTTCAGAAACACCATCGTTATTATGACATCAAACGTGGCTTCTGATTTGCCGACTTATCAACGTATGGACGTTTTAACGAATTATTTCAGACCTGAATTTTTAAACCGTATCGATGATATTGTTACTTTCCACCAGTTGACCGAAGAAGATTTGGGTAAGGTTATCAACATTCATTTGAATAAATTGTTAAAGCGCGCAAAAAATGTCGGTTATCACGTGACGGTGGACGATACAGCAAAAGCATGGTTTGTTGATGAAGTTTATACATCAAAATTCGGTGTTCGTGCTTTGAAACGTTTGTTGCAACACCAAATTGAAAACCCATTGGCTTTCTTGATTATGCAGGGCAGGGTTAAACCCGGTCAGGACGTTTTGGTAACAATGGATGCTGCCGGTAAAAAGGTTCAGATGTTTGCGAAAAAGGCTTGATGAATGAGGCCTTTTAAGTCTTATATGCAAGAAATACTCCTTGTTTTAAAAATTAACAGAAAGTATCTGTTAAAATTGTTTTTCGCTGTTCTTTTTGCGATTATGTTAATTTGGAATATTGGTTTAAACAGTTTTTTTTATAAACGTTTTTATGGAAATCCCATAAAAGAAGGGTTATACACTTGGGAAAAAGAACAAATTTTCGATTACAGCGAAACATTAGAGGCGGACGTTTTTAACGGTTATCCCGTTACCAGAGTTTTTAAGAAAAAATATGCCCTATCCGGTATGTTGACTTATCATGATGATAACACAACTTTTTGGAAAAAGTATTTTGAAAATTCCGGTAATGAAATAGGAAGAACATATAATCGAATAGCATCACATGATTTGACTATTGTATGGGGAAAAATGGCCGCCCCCGATAATTTGAAAAAGATAAAATTCGTGCATGAATTGAACGGCGTTATGTACTCGTGTAAAGAATCCGATTGTTATGTTGACGGGGCTGAAATCAATAATTTCCATATTATTCCGGCCAACAAAAGAATAGATAAAGCTTTGTCCGCATTACCGACTTCCAGAAAGGTTCCCATTTATGTAGAAGGTTATTTGACCAATTGGTACGGGACGGGTGATTATCAGTACTTAACAATGGAAACGGCGCTTGATTCGCATACAATATCCCGTCAAAAATCGGGCGGGCAAAGGACGGGGCTTTGTTATCAACTTTATTTAACAAAATTTGTTTATGATGGATATGTCTTTGAATAATTTAACGCAAAAATTACTTGATTGGTACGATGAAAACGGCCGGCAAATGCCGTGGCGGTTTAAGGGGGCTGCGCCAGATCCTTATCCCGTATGGATATCCGAAATTATGTTGCAACAAACGACCGTTATAATGGTTATGGATTATTTTTTGCGTTGGATGAAAAAGTTTCCGACTTTGGAAAGTTTGGCAAATGCGAATATCGATGATGTCCTTCATGCTTGGCAGGGGTTGGGGTATTATACACGTGCCAAAAAATTGCATGAATGCGCTTGTGTGTTGATGGAAAAATATAACGGACGATTTCCGAATACACGGGAAGAATTGTTGAAATTGCCCGGTATCGGACCTTATACGGCATCCAGCATTTGTGCATTTGCTTTTAATTTACCCGAAACGGTCGTTGACGGAAATGTTATTCGCGTCATTGCGCGTTTGTATGGTATGACGCAAGAAGTCGATAAAGATATTATTTATCCGTTGGCACAAAAATTGACATCAAAAACGCGTGGGGCGGATTATGCTTCGGCCATTATGGATTTGGGTGCTACGGTTTGCAAACCGCAAAATCCGGTGTGTTTGAATTGCCCGTGGTGCAAAGAGTGTATTGCCAGACAAAAGGCTATCCAAGACGAAATTCCCAAAATAAAGAAACTTCAAAAACGCAAAGCAAATGGTGCCGTCTTTTTAGCTTTCGATGATAAAGGCAATTTGCTTTTAACAAAGCGGGATAAAGGGTTGTTGTCGGGATTGTGGGAATTCCCTTGGAACACGGACGGCGAAGAACCGCCTTTTAAGGCAGATTGGAAAAAAACAGGCAAGACGCTTCATCACGTCTTTACGCACATAGACTACACCGCCGATATTTATGTGGCGCATAACGTCAAACAGGACGGATTATTTGTAAAACCGTCCGATTTGAAAAATTATGCACTTTCAACTTTGATGAAGAAAGTTATTAAAAAAGCTCTATAAATTGTTTAAATCGACAATTTCATAATTGGAAGGATCTTTGAACACTTCGCGCAAAATCATATTGTTGTGGAAATGTCCAGACTTACGACCGGTGAAATAACCGATAATCGGCATACCGGCTTGGTATAAATCGCCAACCGTATCCAAAATTTTGTGGCGGACAAATTCCAAATTATCACGCAATCCGTTCGGGTTCAAAATCTTGTCATTATCAACAATAACGGTGTTATCCAAAGAACCACCGCGTCCCAATCCCATTTGGTGAAGCATTTGGACTTCCTGCATTTGTCCGAATGTACGGGCAAAGCAGATTTCTTCCTTAAATCTGTCCAAAGACAAATTGAATACGAAGGCTTGATGTCCGATAGCTTTTGCCGCAAAGTCAATTTCAAAGTCAATCGTTAAACCTTTATCGGCGGGAACAAAAGAAACGGAAATGCCTTTGTCATCTGTAAAGACAACTTGCTTTTTAATCTTTAATGCTTTTTGCGGAGCATCTTGATTTTCAATACCGACTTTTTCAAACAATTCGATAAAGTCCTTTGCACTGCCGTCCATAATTGGAATTTCCGGGCCGTTTATATCGACAAAGGCGTTTGTGATTTGCATGGCGTTTAATGCGCCCATTAAATGTTCTGCCGTTGAAACGGAAACGCCCGCTTCATTGGCAAAGCAAGAACAAAGCCGTGTATCTGCAACGTGCAAATAATCCGCCGGAATTAAATTGTTTTTATCTGTAATATCCGTTCTGCGAAAGACAATGCCCGTTCCGACAGGAGCAGGGGTTAAAACAATGGTTGCCGGTGCGCCGGAATGAATGCCTACACCAGTGGCTCTAACAACGTCTTTAAAAGTATGTTCGCAAAATTTATAAGTCATTTTCTGTTTCCTTTTTTATATTTTAACGATTTAATTTAACATATCCGTTTTATATGTAAACATCAAATCAATGATTCTTACATAGTATTACACCAAATTATAAAAAAATGCTTGCAAAAATTTGTAATTTTGTTATATTAGTGGCTAAGGGAAACACCAAAATGGTGTTTTGTGGGTTTGAAAACCCTTTGATTTTAAGCAAAAATTGGTTATAAAATATGAAACAAAACAATAAGAATCGTTCTAATGGACGGCATGCACGCTTGAATAACAGGCGTTCAAATAATGGTATCACTCGAAATACAGTTTTTGACAGTTGCGGACCGGCCGGTCGGATTCGCGGTATAGCGGCTCAACTGATTGAAAAATATACATCGTTGGCAAAAGATGCAAAGGCCGATGATGACCGTGTTTTGTACGAAACCTATATGCAATATGCTGAACATTATATTCGTATGTTGGAAATTGCAACGGCAAACGATACGTTCAGACAACCGCACGATTATGCACCGGAAAGTGCTGTGGAAGATGTAACCGATGACACAGCGACTTTGCAGGAAACATCAGCCGTTCAAAAAGAACAAGGCGAAGCAAACGAATGCGGAATGTTGGTTTTGGATTCTGATGTGCCGGGCGCAGAAGCGGCTGCAACGACCAATGCTTGTGATGCAACAAATGATGCAACAGAGCAAAATGCAAAGCCGAACAAAAGACCTTTTCAAAAAAGAAAGCCCCACCATATAAAGATTGAAAAACAACCGGTGGCAACTGAAATGGTCGTATCAGAGCCGGAATTGGAATAAAAAATAAATTTTCTGCTTTTAAAAAATTTTCTTCCGTGCTATACAAGAAAAAAACAAGGGAGAAAGATGAAAGAAAATTTATCTGAAAGTTTCAAACATTCTTTAATGACGAACGGATATGGTGATCCGTTTTCCATATTGGGTATGCACAAATCCGATAAGGGCGGTTTGTTTGTTCGTGTATGCTATCCCGGTGCCGATAAAATTGAAGTCATTTCTTATGATGAAAAAAAGGTTTTGGGCGTTATGGATAAAATCCATTCTTATGGTTTATTCCAACTGAATTTACCCGATGAAGTAAATTTTTTCCCTTATAAACTGCATGTTTATTTTTTGGACGGGCGCAATTATATTTCGGAAGATCCTTATCGTTTTGAACCGGTATTGTCCGACTTTGATTTGTATTTGTTGAACGAAGGAACACACAAAAATTTATATGATAAATTGGGTGCTCATTTAATCCGTCATCAAGGCGTTGATGGTGTATTTTTTGCCGTTTGGGCGCCGAATGCCAAACGTGTCAGCGTTATCGGTAATTTTAACACTTGGGACGGACGGCGACACATGATGCGTAACCGTGCCGGTCACGGTATTTGGGAAATATTCATTCCGAATTTGGTGGAAGGTGAATTTTACAAATATGAAATTGTCGATAACAAAGGACAAGTGTTGCCGTTAAAGGCTGACCCGGTCGGCTTTGCGGCCGAATTGCGTCCGAATACGGCTTCAGCTGTTTATAATCCGAAACGTTATCAGTGGTCGGACGAAAAATGGATGAAAGAGCGTAAAGAAAATCAAGACATTTTGCACAAACCGATGAGCATTTATGAAGTGCATTTGGGTTCTTGGCGCCGTAATTCGTTGGAAGGAAATCGTTTCTTGACATACAGAGAATTGGCGTTGGAATTGCCCGAATATGTCAAGTATATGGGCTTTACGCACGTTGAATTTTTGCCGGTTTCTGAACACCCGTTTGACGGATCATGGGGGTATCAAACGTTGGGGCTTTACGCGCCGACAGCACGTTACGGCAATCCGGACGATTTTAAATTTTTGGTTGACTGCCTGCATCGGGAAGGTATCGGCGTTATTATCGATTGGGTGCCGGCTCATTTCCCGAAAGATACATACGGGTTGGATTATTTTGACGGAACGGCTTTGTATGAACATGCTGATTCGCGCAAAGGCGAACAAAAAGATTGGGGAACAAAAGTTTATAATTACGGACGTAATGAAGTTGCTAATTTCTTGCTTGCCAATGCACTATTTTGGATAAGGGAATATCACATTGACGGGTTACGTGTTGATGCGGTGGCAAGTATGCTTTATTTGGATTATGGCAGAAAGCCGGGCGAATGGATTCCCAACCAATACGGCGGACATGAAAATATAGAAGCTATTTCGTTTTTGCGCCGATTAAATGAATGGGTTTATGGTGAAAATTCCGGAGCTGTTACTTTTGCGGAAGAATCAACTTCTTGGCCGATGGTATCGCGTCCGACTTATGTCGGCGGTTTGGGCTTTACGTTCAAATGGAATATGGGTTGGATGAATGATACGTTGCAATATATGCACCGTGAATCCGTGTATCGTAAATATCACCAATCCGAAATGACGTTCAGCTTTGTTTATGCCTTTAATGAAAATTTTGTATTGCCTTTGTCACATGATGAAGTTGTGCATGGAAAAGGTCCTTTGATTGACAAAATGACCGGCGACAGATGGCAAAAATTTGCGAATTTACGGGCTTACTTTACGTTTATGTATGCTCATCCCGGAAAGCAATTATTGTTTATGGGTAACGAATTTGCGCAAGATCATGAATGGCGTTATGATGACAGTTTGTCGTGGAATTTATTGCTTAATTCAGACCACAGTGGTATTCAAAAATTGGTCAAAGATTTGAACGAATTGCATAAAACAGAACCGGCATTACATCAGCTGGATTTTGAAGAAGCCGGTTTTGAATGGATTGACGGCGCCGATGTTGAACACAGTGTGATTTCCTTTATTCGCAAATCAAATGATCCGGACGATTTCTTGGTTTGTGTTACCAACTTTACGCCGGCACCTTTGCGTGATTATAAAGTGGGCGTGAACAAAGCCGGTATTTATACGGAAATTTTCAATTCGGACAATTTGAAGTATGGGGGCAGCGGTGTTTTGAATCAAGGGGATTTGAAGACCGTTCAACCGGGTTGGAATTTCAAAGATTATGCACTAAATTTGACAATACCGCCTTTGGCAACTATTATATTAAAACCGAAGCAATTGGAAAAGGAAGAATAAATGTTTCGAAATAATTTCAAAACCGAAGCCGGAAGACCTTATCCAATAGGGGCGACAGTTGATAAAGACGGTGTCAATTTTTCAATTTATTCCAAAAATGCAACAAGCATCAGTTTGCATTTTTACAATCATTTCGGACATGAAACAAATGTTTTTCAATTAAAGGAAAAAACGGACGATGTTTGGCATATTTACATAGCGGGTGCCAAGCCGGGACAACGTTATGCTTATCGTGTTGATGGTCCGTGGGATCCCGAAAACGGTTTACGGTTTAACAAAAACAAATTGTTGTTGGATCCGGCGGCAAAATTGTTATCACACGGTTTGGAGATTCATAAAAGTCACTTTGCCTATAAGATAGGGGACGAACAACAAGATTTGTCTTTTTCATCAGTTGACAGTGCGCCTTTTACGCCCAAATGTATAGTTGTTGATATCGAAAAATTAAGAAATGGTATGGACAGAAATTCCCCAGATACTTCGTGGGAAGATACGGTTATTTATGAAACGCACTTAAAGGGGTTTTCCAAATTAAATGCATCGCTTTCAAAAAGTGAAAAGGGGCGTTTTTTGGGGCTTTCCGCAAAGAAAAGTATAAAGTACTTAAAATCTTTGGGTATTACAACCATTGAATTATTGCCGATAGCGGCGCATACAAATCCTTTATTTTTAAAAGAAAAAGGATTATCAAATTATTGGGGATACGATCCGGTTTGTTTTATGTCACCCGAACCGACTTATATGTATGGAAAGCATTTGAGCCAAATACAAACAATGGTTCATCTGTTGCATGAAGCGGGAATAGAAGTTATTTTGGACGTTGTCTATAATCATACGGGCGAAGGCAACGAAATGGGACCGACCCTTTCATTAAAGGGAATAGACAATTTGACATACTATCGTTTAAGTCCCGAAAGCAATCGTTATTATATGAACGATACGGGGTGCGGTAATATGTTAAACTTTGACAGTCCGGCAACGTTGTCGTTGGTGTTGAACTCTATGCGTTATTGGAAAGAAATGTTTGACATTGACGGGTTCAGATTTGATTTGGCAACGACTTTGGCGCGAACAGGTGAAAAGGGCGTTTATTCAAAAGACGCACCGTTCTTTGAAGCTTTATCAAAAGATAACATCTTGAAAGATACCAAACTGATAGCAGAACCATGGGATATCGGTTGGGGCGGATACCAACGGGGAAATTTCCCATCTCGTTTTGCTGAATGGAACGATCGGTTCCGTGATGCTTGTCGCCGTTTTTGGAAAGGCGATTTGGGACAAGTTGGAAACTTGTTTGTTGAATTTTCTGCCGTTCAATATGATGACAAAGTATATTATCAAGACGCATGGCGCAGAATAAATTTCCTGACGGCACATGATGGTTTCACGGCTTATGATTTGGTCAGCTATAACGAAAAGCATAACCAAATGAACGGTGAAGAAAACAGGGACGGTAATTCGGCAAACTGGAGTTGGAACAGCGGTGTCGAAGGTCAAACAAAAGACCCCAAAATTTTGGATTTGCGTTTTAAACGATTAAAAGCGATGATGGCAACTTTGTTGTTGTCAAACGGAACGCCTATGTTATTGGCAGGGGACGAACGATTAAACACGCAGTATGGTAACAATAATGCGTATGCACAAGATAATCCGATTGGTTGGATCAATTGGAAACATTTGGGCCCGTATGGTCGGCGTATGCAATTGTTTGTTCAAAGCGTATTGGAAATGCGCAGAGAATATCCTTTGTTCGGGCAAGATACGTGGGTGTGTTTGCAGGATAAAAACGGTA
>JAGBRF010000071.1 GCA_017632555.1 Alphaproteobacteria bacterium
AAACCGTGATAACATCAACGTCACTGTTTCACAAAAAACAGCTGGTACAAACCCGACATCAGTTTATTTCACATTCAGAAAATAATTTCTGTGTTGGACAGTTTGAAAAAAGCTCCTTCTTTAAGGAGCTTTTTTTATTGCCACATATAAAAAAATTTTTATACCTTACGCATTATAAAATTCGGAAAAAGTTCTTTTAATTTCTGTTCAAAAGTGGCGTCCGTATAAAATGCTTTGATTTCCGCCGTTGTCGGTTCGGCCAATTTGCCTGTGTTAATCGGACGATATTCTTGCAAAGCAAAAGTTTTAACGCCCCTTTCTGACAACACCTTTGCCATATTCAAATATCTTCCAATGTCACGACTCGGGGATCGGTTGTTGTTCTGACTTCCAATTTCACGCCGGCTTCCAAAATCATATCCAATGCAACAGAAGCTTTTTTCCCCATTTCGAATCCGATTGCCGTTCCCGATGCCACCGCATACTTGTCAAAGGGCGCTTTTATATCCAACCCGATCCAATCAACAAAAGGCAATAATTCCTTTAATCGTTCGGGATAAGCACCCGATGTGTGTAAAGCCACTGCAAAACCCAAATCCTTGACGGCCTTGACGGCATCAAGCAAATCCGTTTGCAACAACGGTTCACCACCGGAAAAAACGACTCCGTCCAACAAATTTTGCCGTTGACGGAGTAAATTCATCACATCATCCCAAGAAACATTTGTTTCAGTGGAAGGAATTTGTAATTCGGGATTATGGCAATAGGGGCAACGTAAAGGACACCCTTGGGTAAAAATAACAGCGGACAGCTTCCCCGGAAAGTCAATTGTTGTAAAGGGAAGCAGTCCGCCGATATTCATTTTATCGACCGTAAAATTATTTACAAGCTACACAAGCACACTTTTCAGAAGCAAAAGCCTTGCTTTCTGTAAACCATTGGCGTTCTTTGTATTCGCTTTGTTTACCATTGTTGAATTGAGAAACCGGACGGAAATAACCCATCACACGTGTCCAGCATTCAACCGGTTGACGTTCATCATCTGACAAAATTACATTAACTTCTGCATTCATTTTTTTACCCCTTTCTTAAAAATTAAACATTGTTCCCAAACTAAGATGCGTTTGCAGCTAACCGTTTACGCTTCTCAGCAATTTTTTCTTCGTCACAGATAGGACAGAACTTATGCTCCCCTGACAAATAGCCATGTTTCGGACAAATTGAAAATACCGGCGTAATTGTTACATACGGCAAATGATAATTTGTCAAAACACGTCTGATAAATGATTTACAAGCATCCGATGAAGAAATTCTTTCATTCATATAAAGGTGCAAAACCGTACCACCCGTGTACTTTGTTTGCAACGTATCTTGCAAATTCAAAGCTTCAAACGGATCGTCTGTATAGCTGGACGGCAATTGTGATGAGTTTGTATAATACGGCGCATCAGGTGTTCCAGCTTGAATAATATCAGCAAAACGTTTTTTATCTTCACGTGCAAAACGATAAGTTGTTCCTTCGGCCGGTGTTGCTTCCAAATTGTACATATGACCGGTTTCTTTTTGGAAGTCCAACATTTTTGCACGAATGTGATCCAACACACGAATAGCAAATTTCATACCTTCGGAATCGGCAATATTGTGTTCGTCATTTGTAAAGTTACGAATCATTTCGTTGATACCGTTCACACCGATTGTAGAAAAGTGGTTACGCAAAGTACCCAAATAACGGCGCGTGAACGGGAACAAACCGCTGTCCATGTGCATTTGAATTGTTTTACGTTTGATTTCCAAAGATGTTTTTGCCAATTCCAACAATTCATCGATTCGCTTTATCATAGCTTCTTCGTTGCCTTTGTACAGATAACCCAAACGGGCACAGTTCAAAGTTACAACACCGATTGAACCCGTTTGTTCAGCTGAACCGAACAATCCGTTACCTTTGGCAAGCAATTGACTTAAATCCAATTGCAAACGGCAACACATTGAACGAACTTGTTTCGGGGACAAAGAAGAGTTGATGAAATTTTGGAAATACGGCAAACCATATTTGGCCGTCATTTCAAACAAAGCATCTGTATTTTCTGAATCCCATGGGAAATCTTTTGTGATATTGTATGTCGGAATTGGGAATGTAAACGGACGACCGTGTGCGTCACCGGCGGTCATAACTTCAATATAAGCTTTGTTTACCATATCCATTTCGGCTTGCAAATCGCCATAAGTGAACGGCATTTCTTCGCCACCGATTTCCGGATGTTGCGGACGTAAATCTTCCGGGCAAACCCAGTCGAATGTCAAATTGGTAAACGGTGTTTGAGTTCCCCAACGAGAAGGCACATTCAAATTATAAATGAATGATTGCATTTCTTGTTTAACATCTTCATAGGACAATTTGTCCTTACGAATAAACGGAGCCAAATAAGTATCGGCAGAAGAAAATGCCTGCGCACCGGCCCATTCATTTTGCAAAGTACCCAAGAAATTGACCATTTGGCCGAAAGCCGTGCTTAAATGTTTTGGCGGTAATGATTCGACTTTGTTTGGAACCCCGTTGAAACCTTCTTTCAACAAAGAACGCAAAGACCAACCGGCGCAATATCCGGACAACATATCCAAATCGTGAATATGATAATCACCGTTTTTGTGTGCTTCGCCAACTTCTTTCGGGTAAACATGGCTCATCCAATAGTTAGCAATCATCTTTCCGGAAATGTTCAAAATCAAACCACCCAAAGAATAACCTTGGTTTGCATTTGCTTTAACACGCCAATCGGAACGATCCAAATATTCGTTGATAGAACCGATTGCATCAACAACAGCCTTTTTATCTTGACGAGAACGTTCACGATTTTCACGATAAACAATATAAGCACGTGCCGTTTTGTAATAATTAGCGGAAATCAATGCTTGTTCAACAATATCTTGAATTTGTTCGATTTCAGGATTTTGTCCGTGAGCAAAACGATGTTTTAAAACTTTGACAACTTGAGCTGCCAAGAACCAAGATTCTTCGAATCCGAATTCACCCGTTGCTGCACCGGCTTTTTCAATGGCCTTCGCAATCTTCGAAGCATCAAAGGAAACGGTCTGCCCTTCACGGGTAATAACATTCTGCAAAGGACCTACATCAATAACGAAATTTTCGTTTTCCTGCGGTTCAACAACTTTCAACATTTAGTATACTCTCCTTTAAGAAAAACACAACATATAGTTAAACATATCTTTTTGGCTGTCTTTTAGGATAACTTGAAAAAAATAAATTCGTCAAGCACTTTTTTTAAAAAATTTCATACTTTTTTCTATAAAAAAATAACTAGTTCAAAATAA
>JAGBRF010000072.1 GCA_017632555.1 Alphaproteobacteria bacterium
CCGCGGCAATCAACTTTTTCACAACCGGCAAATTTTTACTGAAAACAGCATATATCATCGGCGCATTATTATATCCATCAATACTTTTCATATTAACGTCAACATTATGGGCAACCAAATTTTCAACTTTATGCAAAATTGTTTCAGGATCATCTTTTCCCCAATCAATCGTTCCCCAAGTATTATTCCATACTCGTTTTTGTTTTTCTTTTTTTATTATTTCTCGGGCATTTTTTTCACGATTTAATTTTCTTTGCATTTGTTTTAATGTATCGGCAATCTGGGTATATCCTTTGTTTACAGCTATATCATAAGCCGTTTCACCTTTATTGTTTTCCAATTCAATATTGGCACCGGCGGCAAGCAAACAATCAGCAGTAAGTGTAAATCCGTTGCGAACAGCCCGCATTAAAAATGTTTCACCACGGTTATTTTGCAAATTCACATTCGCACCGGCGGCAATCAATTTATTTACCATCCATTCCGATCCGTTTTCAACAGCATACATTAAAGGGGTGTTACCATCCTTATCTTTCAAATTCACATTTGCATGGGCGTTAATCAATGTTTCTATAACTTTTGAGTGTTTGGCTTTAATTGCATAATGCAAAACGGATTCACCGGCATCATCTTGTGCATTGATATTAGCACCATGAGCCAGCAAAGTTTCTATACCTTCCGTTTGACCGAAATACGTGGCATTCATCAAGGGTGTTTTTCCGCGTTCATCCGCTAAATTCGCATCGGCACCGAATTTTATCAATCTGTCCATAACCCTTTGTTGTCCGTAAAAGGCAGCAAGACTTAAAGCAGAAGCGCCATTGTCGTTTTGCAAATTCACATCGACACCGGCGACAATAAGTCTGTTGACGCAGTACAAAAGTTCGTCTTCGGGAATACTCCAATAAAGCGCGCCCCAAGTATCTGACCAACTGTTTATATCCATTTTAGATTCCTTTCAAACTTATAAGCTTCTGCAAAACAAGTTTGCTTTTAAAATATAGGACAAGTTCGGGTTATGTGACAACAACTTTTTGATATCTTGATGGTTGTACTTTTCCGCCATATCCAACATACTGACATTCTTTCGGGTTATTTTTGTATTCGCACCTGCTTTAATCAATTTTTCGACAATTTCGGTATAACCTCTTACAACAGCAACCATCAATGGTGTAAAACCGCAAGAATCTGTCTTGTTTACATTTGCTTTGTTGGCAATTAAAAAATCAACAAATTTTGTTTTTCCCATTGTAACGGCGCACATCAATGGTGTTCTGTTATAATTTGGTAAAATTGCCATATCTATATCAACGCCGGCATCAAGCAAAGTTTGAGCTTTTTTTATAATTTTGTCATCTGAATCTTTTTGTAAATTGATAGTTCCCCAAGTTTTTCCCCATTCTTCTTCACGACTTTTTTGTTCGGCCTTGTCTTTTTCAATAGCCCTTTCAAGCTCTTTTATTCCTTGAGCTTCTTTCAAAATTTTTGCGACTTCCGTATTCTTACATTTTACGGCTATATCATACGCCGTTTGACCATCAGCATTTTTTATTTCTATATCAGCACCAGCATCAACTAACATTTGGGCAAGTTCAACACTATCCTCCGGGAAATGGCGAGCATCAGCAACCTGCATCAAAGCCGTTTCACCATATCTGTCTGTCAAATTCAAATTCGCGCCAAGTTCAATTAATTTTTTAGCACAAAGCATGTATCCGCCACCAATTTGCTTTTTGGTAACACAGGCTATCATCAAAGCCGTTCTGCCTTCATAATCTTTCGCATCCAACATTGCACCGGCCGACACCAACTTTTCTATACAGTTTACTGCCGCCCCCTCATCTCGTGATTCATTTTCTGCTGCAACCATCAATGCTGTTTGACCAAAATCATTTGCTATATCTACCCTGGCTCCCGCGGCAAGCAATAAATCTATAGCATCCGAATTTACCCCATCAACCGCCAACATCAATGGCGTACAACCAGCTTCATTTTGTGCGTCCACTTTTGCACCGGCATCAAGCAATCGTTTTATAATTTTTGTGTAATAACAGGCAAAGTGTAATAAAATCGTATCTTCATGCTTTTCATAATCATTATTTCGCAAATTCACGTCCACACCGGCCGCAAGCAAAGCATCAATCTTTTTCAGCGATTCTTCTACGGGATCGTCTACAGAAATGGTTCCCCAAGTTTCTTTATAACTGTTCAAATTCATTTTTAATCCCTTTCATTTACAAAGTTGAAAAGTAATGCCGTTCTGTCGGTAAAGGCAACCTTTTGCACTTTGTCATTGTTTACGGATTGAACTGCAACTGCATGCTGATTTTTCTCTAACACAGCACCCAAAGCGGACAACATTTCCAATGTTTTCATTGCTTCTTTTTGATTGGGTTCCGAAATAAATTCCTTTGCAATTTCGTTATCTATAAATGCCGGCTCAATTCCCGATGAAAACAAGGTGACATTTTTAACATTCGGCAAATAAGCCGCTAAAGTCCACATCATACCATTTGCATGCGTTGCAAAATTTCTGCGTTTATCCCGTGAAATTTTACCGACACGCGCAAAATTTTTCATATTATCGGCACCGCCCAAATAAGGTGTATAATAATCTTTACCCAAAGATTCTTTTGTTTTTTGCATATATTGGTATCTTATTTTGGCTTGTTCTGCCGGTGATTTTTCATTAAAATCCGGGTGTTCTTGAATAATCAAAGCATCACGTTTGACACGCATATTTTTCAAATATTCGTTTCCGATATAACTTTCCACAGTATCATCTTGATAACGAATAATCATACCGCCATCACCGTTTGAAAAAGATTCAAACATTTTTGTTGTATCGTTCACACGTGCAACCAAAACAGAAGCCGCCGGTATTTGCAACGGATCCAAATTTTCGGAAAAAACAGGACCGGCAACTTTGGAAAAACGTTCAGTCGCTTTTCGTGTTGCTTCATAAACAATTTCCGATAATTCCTTTTCGGGATTTAATGCACCCTTTGCAATTTCGTCCTTTAACAAATCCGCCCAAACACGTGCGGCCGTTTTTTCACCAGAAACAATATCGGATAAAGCAATTTCTTCGCCGTTTGGCAAAATGCGTTTTTTTCGACCATCCGCACCGTCAACGATTATTGCAAGCGAAGTGATTTCCTTATTGCCCTTTGTATCAACAAAAAAGACATCTTCATCTTCAACGGGTTTGTGTATTTTTCCAACAAGTTCAAAGTGATTTTCGTTCATATAACCGGCCCCTTTTGTTATCTTTCGTTTTCGTTTTTATAATTCCACAAATTTTTTTCTTCCACTTTGCTTTTGTACTTTGTTATTTCTGCCGTTATGGAATCATATTCTGCCAACATCTTTTTTACATCTTTTTTATAGGCAACATCAATCGGTCTGTTCCCGG
The DNA here is from genome assembly GCA_017632555.1 of Alphaproteobacteria bacterium. The sequence goes on from JAGBRF010000072.1 coordinate 3,416, forward strand.
AAAAAGAAAAAGCATTTGCATCTTCCGTAAGCGGAGTATCTATAACGCAGGCATTAACATCGGCCCCGCCGTCAAGCAACGTTCTCAACACATCTAAATTGCCACGTGTAGCGGCGGTATGTAACAAAGACCAACCGCTTTCCTTTTTTTCGTTGACATTGGCACCGGCCAAAACCAACAATCGAGCCATTTTCGGATTTTGTGTTTCTACGGCATATCCCAAAGGGGATATATTTGTTCCCATAACACGCAGTTTAGTATTTACATCGGCACCCAGTTCAATCATTTTTGCCATTGTTTTGACATAGCCTTTTTGCATAGCCTTTGCCAACGGCATTTCCCCGTTTTTATCCGGTACATCTATCAAAAAACTGCATATTTGTTTTTCTGTGATTTGTTTTACAACTTCTTCGTCCGAAACGTTCCAACCCATGTTATTCCAAACAATAGAAGAAACTATATTCCTTATACCCATTTTACTACCCTTTTGAATTCAAACAGTTTATAAAAATACCTACGTATAAGGGCGATTGTACCTTTAAAATTTATTTTTGTCAAGTTATTTCTTGTTCTTTTTAAAGCACAAAAAAACACCACCATTTTGATGGTGGCGTTTTTGATTTATCTTTCGGTCGTTTTTTTCCTTTTTAACTTTTCGACTTCTTTTAATCTGCGACCTTCACGTTGACGGTCTTTATGTCCGTAATATCGACCGATTTCCATCAACTTTTGAGCCTGCTCACGTCTTTCCGGCGTGGATTGTTGCAATATTTTTTTCAGAAAAGCTATTTTTGCACGAATAGCGGCACGATCATCCCTTAATAACAAAGCGTCTTTTTCTTGATCTTCCGTCATCATTTTTCTGAAAGTGATTAAATCTTTTCTTTCGGCATCCGCCTTCAAACGTTCCAAAAGTTCTTCGCGTTTGCGAATGGACGTTCTGATAATTTGGCGCATATTACGATCGGAAGTTTTGTTAAGATCCAACCGTTCAACAACCATTTTTCCGTCTTCATCTTTTACGTTTACATCGGCACCGTTCATTATCAACATTTCCGCTATTTTACCATAGCCTTTTTCAGCCGCAGCCATTAAAGCAGTGGAACTTGAATTATCCAACACGTCCAATTCGATATCATCTTGCTTCAACAACCTTTCGACAAAGCCCGAATATCCGTTTTCCACAGCAATTATCAGTGCCGTTTCACCGTATACGTTTATGTCGTTCACATCGGCTTTGTTTTTTATCAACAAATCCGCAACATCCGTATATCCGTAATAAGCCGCATGCATCAACGCCGTTTCGCCATCCTCTTCTTTTGCATTGACATTGGCGCCATGGGCAATTAAAAATTTCACAGCATCTTTATTGCCAAGTTCGGCAAAATACATCAATGGTGTTAAACCGTCTTCATCACGAGCATTTACATCAGCACCGGCCCGAACCAAATCTTTTGCTTTTTGCAACATTTTTTCCGGCGTGCTTTTATTCCAATCAATCTTTCTCCAAGAAAAGAACCAATGTTTCATAAACGCTTGTTTTATTCCACCAAACAAACCCTTTTTTTGTTTTGCAACCGCCTTTTGCGGTTCGGCAACTTCGGGTTCGTTTATTTCGGGTTCAGGCATTTCCGCTTCCGGCATATCGATTTGTTCTTGTTGCGGTTCTTCGGCGGGTGTTTCTTGAACTTCTTGTTCCGGTTCTTCCGTTTCTTCCACAACATCATCAGCGGGTTCAATTTCATTTTCATCAACGACTTCGTCAGCGTTTTCTTCCGAATTTTCTTCCGGATGCGTCAAATATTCTTCAACATCTTTGAAACCTTTTCGTGCGGCAATTTCCAAAGCCGTTTCATTATATTTTGTTTGCAAATCTTTATCAGCGTGGGCTTTCATCAACTGTTTAACCAAATTCAAATCACCATGATAAGCCGCCCAAATCAAAGCCGAATTTCCGTCTTTGTTTTGCAAATTGACATTAGCACCGGCTTTGATTAAAGCCTTTACAGCTTTTGCATAGCCCCTTTGTGCCACCAAAATCAATATGGTGTTTTCTTCTTTGTCACGCATATTCAAATTGACACCGGCATCAATAAAACTTTGCACGCCTTGAAGCGCACTTTTTTCGGAACTGTATAAATCAACAGTTCCCCAAGTATTTGCCCACTTGTTCATATTTGCCATTTTTCACGTTCCTTGTTTTAAGTAAATTTTGAATGATTATATCACATTTTTACGCAAAAGTCAAATCCGTTCATCGTGTGTGTGATGAATCTGCACAAGGCACAACATTTGAAACATTTACTGTTTTATGTTTGCCGGCAATGATTTGTGAACATACCGCCTTGCAAGATGCCAACACCAAAGCGGAAAAAACAATCGCCCAAAAAAGGCATCCGCTACATCCGCTGCACCCGCAACCGCAACAACTACCCTTTGCCATTTTGTTATCCTTTTTCCTTTACATCCATTGAAAAATATGGGGTTATTGTATCATATTTTGTGTGTTTTGTCAAGTATTATAGGGATTTTATATTGATAATTTAGGCATGAAAAAACCCTTTGTTTCCAAAGGGTTATTCAAAATATGGGGCGGAAGAAGGGACTCGAACTCTCGACATTCGGTACCACAAACCGACGCTCTAACCAACTGAGCTACTTCCGCCACAATGGAACTATATTCTTTTACATAATCCGTTTGTAAAAGTCAAGCACTTTTTGAAAAAAGTTAGTCTTTTTGGCGTACTACCCCTGACAAAATGTACTTTTCTATATCTTTTGTTTGAACTTTAACAATTCCATCGGCTCTTTCCTGTTCTTCCGTTACCGGCGGGTAAGAACGGCGAAGGTCATAGAATGTTGTAAAAAATTTGGCCTTTTGATCTTTTGAATTCCACAAAGATATTTTTTGCGGATTTTTTTCGCTTTCTTTTTTGGATTCATTATAAACTTCTTCCACGGAAAAGTTTTTTACTTTCATCCAAGAATGATATTTCCACAAATTGTCTGCAACGGGAACTTCTTGGTTCAACGCTTCTTCGATAAATTCTTTTCCATAAGCATGAATTCCCTTAAAACCGGTACCATACCACATACCAAAACGTTGCATATATGAAAAATCGTCTTTCCATTCACCAAGTACAAATTCTTTAATCGGAACAAAGGTATTTGTTTCAACACAGCAACGAGTGAAATCTCTTAAAACTTCTGGGTGGGCTTTTTTCAAAACTTCCTTTAAGGAAGCTA